>DAISIS010000189.1:0-9882 GCA_036821925.1 Pirellulaceae bacterium | reverse complement strand
GGCGCGCCGATCAGCATTACGTTCACAGTCCAGAACCTGGGGGCAGTGGCGCTGACATTGGACGAACCGATCGACATCCCGAACGGATTTGTGCTGACATCCGGTTTTGGCGCGACGACGCTCGCCACCGACGCGACGACAACATTCGTCGTTACCCTGGCCGCAACTTCATCGGGCACCTACGGCGGTGAAGTTTCGTTTGCCAGCAACGACAGCGATGAGTCTCCTTTCACGTTTACCGTGGAGGGAGCGGTGAACGATCCGCCGGCTGTCCAGATCCTCGACAATGGCGATGCGTCATTCACGACGGTGGGCGAGTGGACACGCTGGACGGGCCAAGGGTATGAGAGCGACATCCACGAGAGTTATGCCGGGACCGGCATCGACGTCGCGACCTGGACGTTCTCGAATCTGTTGCCAGGCTACTACGGGGTGGCCGCGACATGGACAGCCAATTCCAATCGGGCAACGAATGCCCCGTTCGCGATCCTCGATGGCACGACCACCCGTTCCACAACGCTGGTCAACCAGCAAGTTGCTCCCGCCGACTTCACCGATGTGAATGTGCACTGGGACACGCTCGGTGGCTCGGTGCTTGTCACGAGCGGCACACTGGTCGTGCAACTGAACGACGCAGCCAATGGCCGGCTGAATGCCGATGCGATTCGCATCGAGCGTTTACCGGACGTGCCCGAGATTCGTGTCTCCGCCGGAACCACCCATGTCCTGGATGGCGTGAGCACGATCGATTTCGGCGAGACGCCACCCGGTGTGCCCGCCACGCGTGTGCTGACGGTCGAGAACGTTGGAGCGCAGACGCTGGTGCTCGGCGAACCGATCACCGTTTCCGACGGCTTCAGCCTGGCGACCAGTTTCGGGACGACGGCACTCGAGCCGGGTGAGAGCACGACATGTGCCATCCGCTTTGACGCCCTGGAGGCGGGCACGACGACGGCCCACGTGTCCTTCGCCAGCAACGACAGCGATGAAAGCCCGTTCACTTTCCAGGTCACTGGCGTCGCGGTTGTGCCCCCCGCAGTACAGATCATCGACAACGGCGCTACCGGATTCAGCACGGTTGGCGAGTGGACACGTTGGACGGGACAAGGATACGAAAACGACATTCATGAAAGCCTGCCCGGTACGGGCACGGATGTGGCCACGTGGACGTTTTCCCGACTGATGCCCGGCTTGTATCGCGTCGCGGCGACCTGGACCACGCACACGAACCGCGCCAGCAACGCACCGCTGACGATCTTCGACGACTCCAGAATGCTGACGACGCATTACGTCAACCAGAAACTGGTGCCCAGCGGCTTCTCGGACGCCGGCGTGACGTGGCAGTATCTGGGCGGCGTGCAAGCGATTACCAGCAGCACACTTGTCGTCCGGTTGACTGACGCCGCCGACGGGCGTTTGAACGCCGATGCGATCCGGATCGAACGGTTGGACCCGGTCCCGGAGATTCAGGTTGCGCAAAGCACCTTGAATCTGGTCGATGACGTCAGCGTGGTGGATTTCGGCAGCACGACGCTCGGCGCTCCCGTCACCAGGACCTTTGTGGTCACAAACCGCGGCGGCGCACCGCTGCATCTGAGTGACTCGATCAGCGTGCCCCCGGGGTTCAGTCTCGCGTCACCGTTCTCCGCGACGACGCTGGGCGTCGACCAGAGTGCCACATTCGCGCTGCAACTGGACGCGTCGAGTGCCGCATCGCTGAGTGGCACAGTCGCGTTTGAGAACGATGACGCGAACGAGAATCCGTTCAGCTTCACGGTCCAGGCGACGGTCCTGATGCCGCCGGCAGTAGTGATCGTCGACAACGGTGACGCTACGTTCAGCACGGTCGGCGCGTGGACACGTTGGACCGGACAAGGATACCTGAGCGATATCCACGAAAGCCTGCTTGGAACAGGCGCGGATGTGGCGAGTTGGACGTTTACGAATCTGCTGCCCGGTTTGTACCGTGTGTCAGCGACTTGGACCACGCACACGAACCGGGCCACCAATTCACCCTTCACGGTCCTGGACGGTGCCACGAGTCTGGCGACAGTTGCGGTTAACCAGCGTGTCGCGCCCAGTCAGTTTTCGGATGCGGGCGTGTATTGGAACGACCTCGGCAGCCAGTTCCAGATTGACAGTCACACCCTGGTCGTGCGATTGACCGATCTGGCAAATGGCCGTGTGAATGCGGATGCGATCCGCATCGAACGGCTCGATGCCCCGATTGGCGGCGCATCGTTGCGGGGCGACCGGTCATCCGTAGATCCAGCGCTCCAGATTCCGCTGGCCGCATCCGTTTCGATTCCATCCACGGCATTGCACGACCGCATATTCTCAGAATGGCCGCAACGACGCTTGCGCTTCGATGCATGGATTGACCACGAATAAACGGCGATGAATCGCCTGCACAGCGGGCGGCTGGTCGCGGTCAGTCGCCCGGGCCAGCTCGGAATGCGGATAGGCCCACACGATGGGTGGAGGACTTTGTCGTGTGTTGGCGCCTCGTCCCACCAGTACTGCCTACTATCCGGTTCCTGTACGTCGGGGCGCGACTTTGCTTCCCGCTGCCTTCGGACCCCGCCTCGCGACGTTGCCCGTGCGCTTCGCTGATCCTTCACCTCCATCGAGTTGGATAAGGGACGTTCACCCTCAAGCTGTCGAACATGCCTGAAAAACACAAAAAAAACCTGGTCCCCCGCAGGGAACCAGGCGTGATTGTCCTCGGTACGGTCTACCCGCCGCGCGTCACTCGTAATCGGCATCCCGCAGGACGTAGGACATCCGCGACGGCATATCGGACTGCGTGCCGTTGGGCGTCATCAACTGCTGATAGACGTGATATGCAATGCCGCTCGAGAGCGTACGGGTCGAACCATCGGCAAACACGGCCACCACCAGTCCAGGATGGTTCGACGACGGACGTGCGACCTCCGCGACGACCGGCGTCCCCTCGCGATACGACACCAGCTCACCATTGATCTTCATCCCCGGCGCTGGCGGGATCTGCGGTGTAACGCTCTGTCCGCCAACCAGCGGATTGACTGTCGGCCCGTTCGATTCGTGGGCATAGCAGAAGACGAATGTGTTGCCGAACCGCGCATTGGCTGGCACCGACAACGTCACGTCCGAACTCCACCCATGGTTGATCGTGAACGTGGTCAGCGCGGGATTCAGCGGCCCGACCGAATACCACTTCGTGGCCACCAGGTTCTCGCTGATCAGAATCGTGTTCGCTTGCCCGTCCCGCACGGCCGAGGCGTCGACCGAGACGCGGGGCAACGAGATCCGATCCAGAAAGATGCCGTTGGCGGGGCGCTGCGCCACTCGCAGGTAGTCCTCGTTGCCCAAGACGCCGCTGTCGGCCCACGAGCGGGGCATGAAGCCAGCGTTAGCGACGTAGTTCGTCGCCCCTTCCTTGTCCACCGGATCGAGCGAACTGGGGCAACGAGCCAGCTCCATTGAGGGCGTCAGCACCGGATCGCTCAATCCCACCGCCACGCTGTTCCACCGCTCCATGATGTCCGGGCGGCCGAGATCTTCCAGCAGCACAGCCATCCAGCTGGCCGGCTTGTTGTGGCCCAGCCCGGCCCCGGACGGATCCTGCGGCAACAGCAATTCCTGCGACCCCGGATACCGCTGATGGCGTCCCTCAAAGTTGGCCACGGCCGTGCCGATTTGCTTCAGGTTGTTCAGGCACTGCGCACGCCGCCCTGCCTCTCGTGCCGCCTGGACCGCCGGCAACAGCAGCCCCACCAGGACGCCAATGATGGCAATCACTACCAGCAGCTCGACCAGCGTGAACGCCGTTCTGTGTTTTTTGACCATGATCGCTCTCCCCGGAATTCCGGACCGTTCAGATGAGATGTAGAGGACTGGTGACGAACTCAATTGTCACACAAATCGTGATTCAAGTCCAGCAGATTTCGCTGTAACATTTGACCGGGGCAACACTTGATACGCGCCGCTGTGCCGTGGCGAGGCGGCCGCTGCCTGATTCTGGGGCATGCGCCCGCCCCTGTTTGTCGGGTCCGCGGCAAGGGTGCAGGCGGCTCGGTGGCAGACTCCGGGACGGGCCGCAGGGCCACGGCGGTGGGGCCCGGCGCTCCATTGTCCAGCCGTATGTCGACACGGTATGTTCGAAGGAGGTTTTGAGCTTAAGGAGTCCACGGTGCGACAGATCTATCTGGACTACAATGCCACCACTCCCGTGGCGGCCGAAGTGGCTGCCGCCATGCAGCCGTTCCTGACGGAGTACTACGGCAATCCGTCGAGCAGCCATGCGCTGGGGCGGATCTGCCACGAAGCGATCGAAGACGCGCGCGGGCACGTGGCGGCTCTGCTCGGCGCAGATCGGGATGAGATCGTGTTCACCTCGGGTGGCACGGAGAGCAACAATCTGGCGCTCAAAGGGGTGCTGCTCCGCGGCTTTCCGTCCTCCGACGGCCACCTGGTGACGTCCGCGATCGAGCATCCGGCGATCGCTGGGGTGGCCGAATACCTGCTGCGGCTGGGGTACGCGGTGACGGTCGTCGGGTGCGACTCCCAGGGGCTGGTGGACCCGGACGACGTGCGCAAGGCGATCCGCCCGGACACGCGTCTGGTGAGCATCATGCACGCCAACAACGAGGTCGGCACGGTGCAGCCGGTGCGCGATATCGCGGCCGTGTGTCACGAGCGCGGCGTACCGGTCCACACGGACGCGGCCCAGTCGATCGGCAAAGTGCAGGCGAAAGTGGACGAGCTGGACGTCGATCTGTTGTCGCTGGCCGGCCACAAGGTCTACGCTCCCAAAGGCATTGGCGTGCTGTTCGTGCGGCAGACGGTGGATCTGGAGCCGTTGCTGCACGGGGCGGGCCACGAACGGGGCCTCCGCCCCGGCACCGAGAATGTCCCCCACATTGTTGGTCTGGGCGCCGCGGCCCGGCTGGCCGCCGCGGCACTGGAGGTACAGGAGGAACGGTTGACAGCGCTGCGGGACAGGCTCTGCACGACCTTGCGGCAGGCCATCGGGGAGCGGCTGACCGTCAATGCGGAGGCCGCCCCGCGACTGCCCAATACGCTGAGCGTGAACTTTCCGTCGGTGGCGGGCAGCGCGCTGCTCGCACGCGTTCCCGAACTGTGTGCCTCGACCGGGGCCGCCTGTCACAGCAGTGGGACGGCGGTGTCCGCCACGCTGCGGGCCATGGGCGTAACGGCCTCCGTGGCGCGCGGGACCGTGCGTCTGAGCCTCGGTTGGCCGACAACTGCCGCCGAAGTGGACCGGGCGGCCGCACTGCTCACCGGCGCCTGGGAAGCGCTCGTATGACCTCCGCTGCCGGGAAGCCTAACGCATCGGCTGGCGGTACTGCAGTGCGTTGGCTTGAGCCATTGCCTCCTCCGCCAGCCGGATGTAGTCCTGGTTGCGAGTACCGGCAAACGCGCGCTGATAGGTCACGCTCAGGGCCGTGAAATTGAACGCCTCCTGTGGCTCCAGTTCACAGGCCCGGCGACCGTGCTCCACCGCCTCCTCGTGCTGGCCCATCCGCCCGCACAGCACCGCCAGGGCCATGTGCGCCAGCGTGTGGTCCGGGTCCACCTCCAGGATGCTACGCAGCTTCGCGACCGCCTCCTCGTGCTTGCCGTCGTCCTTGAGTCTGTCGGCCTCGTCATACAACGCCGTAAGATCGGTCATGGTTGGATTGCTCCCAGAAGATCATAAGAAGCGGGGGTCGCAATTAGGCCCTCATACTACACAGTCAACCGCAATGTCGGTAACCGGACAACCCGCTCGCCGGGGATCCCGCCCCCGTGTGCTTCTCGCTCCATCGTGCGAGACGCCTCCACACCACTATACAGGGTGGTGCGGTACGACCGGAGCGGCTGCGTTCAGGCGACCGCAGAAACGTACTGATTCCTACAGTCGTTAGAACCGATAAATGACCTGTGCCGCAAGGGCGGGTCAGCGTATGATCTGGCCCCGGCGTGCGTCCCGTGGCAGGTAACGGCGGGAAACGCGCCGTGTGCGATCGGGAACGGATCTTTCTCTTCTGCAACCGGGTGTTATGGGAAGCCGCATCCACTCCACCGCTGTGATCGACCCGCAAGCCACGATCGGCTGCGACGTGTCGATCGGTCCCTTCTGCATTATCGAAGCTGGTGCTGTCATTGGCGACGGATGTCGTCTGGCGGCCCACGTGGTCGTCAAGGAGGGCACCACGCTGGGCGTGTGCAATGAGGTAGACGAGTACGTGGTGCTCGGCGGCCGCCCGCAGCACATCGCGCGTCATACGCGTTGGGGACAGGTCCGGATCGGTGCGCGGAACATGATCCGCGAGCATGTGACGGTCCACGGTGCGATGTCGCCCGACAGTGTCACGGTGATCGGCGACGAGAACCTGCTCATGGTCAACGCGCACGTGGCGCACGACTGCCAGGTGGGCAACCACACCATCATCACGAACAACGTGATGCTGGCCGGGCACGTCACCCTAGGGGACTACGCGTACCTGTCGGGCGGCGTGGGCGTCCACCAGTTCTGCCGCATTGGCAGCCACTGCATGGTCGGCGGGCAGGCGCACATCAACAAGGACGTGCCGCCGTACGTCACCGTCGACGGCGTGTCGACGCGGGTCGTGGGGCTGAATCTGATCGGGCTGCGGCGCCGTGGTTTTACCGCGGAGCAGATCCTGGAGTTGAAGCAGGCGTACCGCATCATTTATCGGCACGGGTTGACGTGGGAGCAGGTCCTGCAGACGCTCCGCACCACGTTCACGTCGGGACCGGCCGCCGATTTCTATACGTTCCTCTGCACCGGCCGGCGCGGATTCGTGCTCGAGCGCCGCACGCCGGTCGAGGCGACGATTCCGTTACCGCAGCAGGCAGCCGAACCGGCGTTGACCGTGATCGCGGCGGAGGAGCGCAAAGTCGGTTGAGCCGGCAGGTGGCCGGCACGCCGCTGCCGCGTTCCTGGCTGACGCGCTGAGAAAAGGGGCGGACCTCGTCGTCCGCCCCTGGTCAGAAGTCACTTGCCTGGCGTGCGGCTCACGCGTCGCGCAGCGCCGCTTGGGCAGCTGCCAGCCGTGCGATGGGCACGCGGAACGGCGAGCAGCTGACGTAGTTGAGTCCCACCGTGTGGCAGAACCGGATGGATGCCGGATCGCCGCCGTGTTCGCCGCAGATGCCGACCTTCAGGTCCTTCCGGGTCGCGCGGCCCCGTGTGACGCCCAGTTCCACCAGCTGCCCCACCCCTTCCGTGTCGAGCGACTGGAAGGGATCGACCAGCAGGATTTCCTGTTTGAGGTAGTCGGGCAGGAACGAATTGACGTCGTCACGGCTGTAGCCGAACGTCATCTGGGTCAGGTCATTGGTGCCGAAACTGAAGAAGTCGGCATGTTCCGCGATCTTGTCGGCGACCAGTGCCGCGCGCGGAATTTCGATCATCGTCCCGATGGAGATATCGAGCTTGGCGGTATACTTCTTCTTCTCTTTCACCTGCGCCAGCGTGTCGGCGGCGAGGCCGCGCAGCAGCTTCAGTTCGGCGGCGGTACCGACCAGCGGGATCATGATCTCCGCGCGGGCGTCGATCTTCTTCTGCTTGCACTCAATGGCCGCTTCGGCAATCGCCTGCACCTGCATTTCCAGGATTTCCGGATAGGTGACGCTCAGGCGGCAGCCGCGATGTCCGAGCATCGGGTTGGCTTCGTGCAGCTGGGAGACGCGGGCCTTGACGGCGGCCGGTTTGACCCCCAGCCGGTCGGCCATCTCCGCCTGCGACTTGGCGTCGTGCGGCAGGAATTCGTGCAGCGGGGGGTCGAGCAGCCGCACGGTGACGGGCAGCCCCTTCATGGCGGTGAAGATACCGATGAAATCCTTGCGCTGGAACGGCAGCAGCTTGGCCAGCGCGGCTTTGCGCGCCTCCTGCGTCTCGGCCAGGATCATCTCCCGCATCGCCGCGATCCGGTCCTCCTGAAAGAACATGTGTTCGGTGCGGCACAGGCCGATCCCCTCGGCGCCGAACTCACGGGCCCGCAGCGCGTCGGCCGGCGTGTCGGCATTCGTACGGATGGCCAGCTTCCGGTACTTGTCGGCCCACTTCATGACCTTGGCAAAGTCGCCCGAGAGCGTCGGGGCCTGCGTGGCCACCTCGCCCGCCATGACTTCGCCGGTGGACCCGTCGATCGACAGCACGTCGTCGCAGCCGAACGTCTTGCCGGCCACCGTGATCTTGCGGGCCTTCTCGTTGATCTGGATCTCGCCGGCGCCGGCCACACAGCAGCGTCCCCAGCCGCGGGCCACGACGGCCGCGTGGCTGGTCATGCCCCCGGTGCTGGTCAGAATCCCGGCGGCGCTGTGCATCCCGTCCACGTCTTCCGGACTGGTTTCCTTGCGCACCAGCAGCACCTTCTCCCCCTCTTTGGCCCGCGCCACCGCCTCTTCGGCCGTGAACGCCAGCTTCCCCACCGCCGCGCCGGGGGAGGCGGGCAGTCCCTTGGCCAGCTGCAAGGCCTTGCCTTTGGCCTTCGGATCGAAGCTGGGCAACAACAGCTGCGTGAGATCGCCAGCCGGAATCCGCAGCACCGCCGTCTGCTCGTCGATGAGCCCCTCCTTGACCATGTCGCAGGCCACTTTCACAGCCGCCGCTCCGGTCCGCTTGCCGGTCCGCGTCTGCAGCATGTACAGCGTGCCGCGTTCAATCGTGAACTCAATGTCCTGCATGTCCCGGTAGTGGTCTTCGAGCGTCTTCTTGATGCCCAGAATCTGGTTGTAGACCGTCTTGTTCCACTTCGCCATTTCCGCCACCGGCTGCGGCGTGCGGATGCCCGCCACCACGTCCTCGCCCTGCGCATTCACCAGGAACTCGCCGAAAAACTTGTTCTCGCCGGTCGACGGATTGCGGGTGAAGCCGACGCCGGTGCCCGAGTCGGTCCCCATGTTGCCGTACACCATGGACTGGACGTTCACCGCCGTCCCCAGCAGCCCGCGGATGTTCTCCACCTCGCGGTAGCGGACCGCGCGGGGCGTCATCCAGCTGCCGAACACCGCCTCGACAGACATCTGGAGCTGCTTGAGCGGGTCCTGCGGGAAATCCTTGCCGCAGTTCTTCTTGAGCACCTTCTTGTACTCGGTGCAGAGCTCCATCAGCCCTTCGGTCGGCACATCGGTGTCGGCCGCCGCCTTGTACTTGGACTTGACGCGCGAAAACGCCTCCTCAAAGTGCTCGTGGTCCACCCCCATAACCACGTCGCCGAACATGTTGATCAGGCGGCGGTACGAGTCGTAGGCAAACCGCGGATTGCCGGTGGCAGCCGCCAGCCCCTGCACCGACTTGTCGTTGAGCCCCAGGTTCAGAATGGTGTTCATCATGCCGGGCATGGACGCCGCCGCTCCGCTGCGCACCGAGACCAGCAGCGGGTTCTTGTCGTCGCCGAACTTCTTGCCCAGCTCTTTCTCCAGCGTCTTGATCTCGTCGTTGACCTGGTCCATCAGTCCGGCCGGCAGTTTGCGTCCCGACGTGTAGAACGCAGCACAACATTCGGTCGTGATGGTGAATCCGGGCGGAACCGGCAGGCCAATCCCGGTCATCTCCGCCAGGTTGGCCCCTTTCCCACCCAACAGCTCACGCTGCTTGCCGTTGCCATCGGTGCGGGTCTTGCCGAAATAGTACGTCATCTTCTGCTTGGCCATGGTCAACTACCTTGCTCCTGGAGGGTGCGTTTGCCGATGAAACCCGCAACTCTAGCAGTGGTCCCGCGATGCGTCAATGATCCGTCACGTGTGCGCGCCGGCCCGCCGCCGCACTCCGGCGGCGCCCCGCCAACACCTCGGGCGGACGCGCCGGATCCGGCACGGTATACTGCTGCCCATGAGTCAACTGCAGGGACCGCTGGGTCGGCATTTCGC
>DAISIS010000188.1:0-9890 GCA_036821925.1 Pirellulaceae bacterium | reverse complement strand
CGACACCGGCCTGCAAGTGCACTTCGAGTGCACCGAGCCGCTCCTGATCACCGCCCAACAGCGCCGCCACGAGTTTCTGGCGCTGGTCGCCCAGCGGGACGGGACTGTGCATGACGATGACAGCGTGGTGATCCTGCTGCAGCCACGCGGCTCAGCGACGGTCTACGACTTCACGGTCAATGCGCTCGGCACGATTGCCGACGCCGCCTGCACGCCGCCGGACCTGTGGGGCGCGCGCGACGTGAGCTGGAACTCGGCCGCCACGGCCCGCGGCCAGATCGAGGAGGGGCGATGGCAGGCAGACGTCACGATTCCGTGGAGTGATCTGGGGGGACCGCCCCAGACCGGCGAGACGTGGGACGCGTGTTTGGGACGCATCGCCCGGGGGCGCAAGGAGACCAGCTCGTGGAACCTGTCGGCCCGGGGCTTCCACGATCCGGTGGCATTCGGCGCGCTGACGTTCGTGGACCGGGTCCCTGATATCCACCTGGATCGGCCGGCAGCGCTGCGCGCTCGCGGCAACACTATCCCGCCGGTGGGCGCATCGGTCGAGGACCTGCCGCCGCGCGTGGTTGTCGAGATCGGCACAGCGTCCGAGCTGCGGCACGTGTACGACGCGCCCTTCGATGTGCCGGATGCGGCGGACCTCGAACTCGGTTACGGGGTGCTGGATGCCGCCTCGCTGCAGCCGCTGGTTCTCACCCCGCGCCTGTCACAAAGGATCACGTCGTCGACCGCGCACCTGGCGCTTGCCACCCCGGGCGCCTGGGAACTGTTGGTCGATGGGCGGGTCGTGGCGAGCGGCGCGCAGGACCCGGCGGAGCCCGTCCCCGTGCCGCTGGAAAGAGGGGTGAACACCCTGGCTCTGCGCCTGGCGGGCGGAACGGCCGCCCTGCAGGGCACGCTCGGTGACTTCAGCTTCAGTGCGGATGGCTGGCGGCTGGCGCCGGCGGACGTGGCCGACCCGACCAACCCGGAACTGGACGCCGCGACGTGGCCCCTTGCACCAGCCTGCGGGGAACACGCGACACTGGGAACGATAGTCGGGCAGGCCGGCCGGCCCGTTGTTCTGCGCCGCACGCTGCTGGTCGAGCACACGCGCGTGTGGCCAACTCCCGATCCGGTGTATACCTTGGCGCAGGGCGTGACTCAGCACCTGACCTTCCGCACCGAGGGCATCAAGGGAAGCAGCCTCGACGGCTGGGAGACGTTCCTCGCCGTACCGCCGGACCTGGAAGTCGTGGGCTCCACCGGGTTCTACGGCCACTTGCCCGAGATCCCGCGATGGACGACCACCCAGCTCGGCGAGCAGACGGTGCGGGGGCAGACGATGCGGGTGGCGAAGGTCAGCGCGGATCGGCCGCTCCTGACGGGTCGCCATTACATCATGTCGGAGTTCGAGGCCTTCGTGCGCGCACGGGAGGTGCCGCAGGAAGCGGCGCGTTCGGCCGATCGTGCGCCGCAGATCGTCTACCGGTCGCGGGCCAACGACGGCAGTGTGATCGAGGCGCCGCAGACCGTAAACGTGCGGATCCTACCTGCGGTCCAAGGCGCGCAGTGCCAGACGCTCGTCTGGCAGTTGTGGGGCGGGTGGCTGTCGAGCATGGACGACCTGGGCATGCGGGAACAGGTCCTGGCCGCCGCCCGCGCAGCCGGCTTCAACGACATCGTCTCCGGCGATCGCTGGACGTCGGACCAGGCTGGCCGCTATGGCCTGGCCCATACCATGGCCATCAACTTCGAACCCTGGGCGCTTAACCTGGCGCCATATCTGAAGGAACATCCCGACCAGCGTCTGGTGAGTGCTGACGGCCGGCCCAGCGACCAGCTGATGTGCCAGACGGTGTTGTTGGGCGAGGGGTGGAACGGCGTGCGCGACTGCCTGCGCGCACAGCTCGACACCGTCCGACCGCATACGCTGGATTACGACTTCGAGTATGCGCCGTTCGACGGCAGCCCGCACGCCTGCTTCTGCCCGCTATGTCTGGAGGCGTTCGCCCGGCACGCGCAGTTGCCCTCGGCCGAGGAGCTGAATAGCGAGATCATCAACCGGCAGTACCGTGCGGAGTGGGTGGACTTCATGGCCCGCCGCGTGGCGCAGATGTTCGGGCTGTTCCGCCGCACGATCCACGAACTGGCGCCGGGCACACAGTTCAGCATCTACAGCGGCTATGCCACCCCCGAAAACCCCGAACGGTATGGCGTGGACTGGCGCTACGTGGGACAGGAACAGGGCTGCGACCGCGCCGGCTGCGGCTACGGCAGGCCTGTGGAAGCCACTCGCGCCACCATCGCTGCGCTCCAAGGCACGCCGCTCATTTGCGGAACGCTCTTGACGCCCTACGAACGCGATATCCTCACGCCGGTCAACGCGTTGACCAAAGCCTGGCTGCTGCGCACCGTGCTCGACAGCACGGGGGGCGTCCTCGTGTACGACCGCATACAGATGGACGGGCAGAGCTGGCTGGCGATGGGGGAAACGACTCGCCTGGTCGCGGCGTACGAAGAGGCGTTTGTGCACGGCCAGCGGCTGCCACTCGAGGGTGTCCGCGACGCGCAGGTCCAGCCGCTGCAGCACGGCCCCACCACGCTCGTCTGCGTGATGAATCCGGAGAATCAACCGCTGAACGTCACTGTCCCGCTGCGGCCGGAGTGGGGAGCCGGCCAGGAGTTCTACGGATCGCGACCGGTAGACGCCGGGGCCACAGTGCAGATGACGCTCCCGCCGGGCGAGGCGGAGGTCATCGTGCTGCAGAAGTGACCCCGCCCCGCGCAGCGGCCGCTGGCGGTGGCCCCGGCTCGGCCTGCGACGCCGTATCCGGTGTCCTGCATCACTGTGACGGTAGTGTGTCACCAGTGCAGGCCATTGCTGCACCGGCACAGCACAGGTGTCCAGCAGGCCTCGCCAGCCGGCGAGTCAACGCTCCACGGCTACGCCCGGGGGAGCGGTGACGGCGGATTCGATCGTGCCGTCTGGCCGGCGTTCGTGCCGCACGTGGATCGGCCCGAGCGGCGTCGGGTAGTCTCCTTCCGCCCAGTGCAGGCCGCCCAGCTGCGGCGCAATGCGGACGCGCCGGAAGCCCGGTTCCAGCGGCGTGACGCCCAGCACATGCTGACTCAACCATGCCGTCGGCCCGCTCGCCCAGCCGTGGCACAGGCTGTGGCGGAAACCCACGTAGCAGTATGCTCCGTAGTCGCCGTGCACGTCTTTCTTGCCGGGCGGCACCAGCTCGTCAATCCGCCCCGCGTTGTCCGTCCACTCCAGGTTGAAGTCCTCCCAGAACGTCGTGGCCCCCAGATCCAGCATCGCCCCCCAGTAGCTGCGGATGAAGTCCAGCGCGGTGTCAGTGTCGCCGGATTTCGCCAGCGCCTGCAGTACGTAGAAGCCGTAGAACGTGGAGATGTCCTGCGGGCCGCCCACCTTCAGCACTTCCTCGGAGACGCGTTTCGCATCGGACATGCCCGCCAGCGACAACAGGGCCGCACCGGACTTGGACTGGTTCGCGTCCGGCACGACCTGCCGGCCGCGCGCGGCAGCCGCGGCGCACAGCTCGGCCGTCTCCTTGTCCTCCAGCACAGTCAGGAGCCGTGCGCCGCTTTCGAGCGCCATCACCAGCAGACCTTGCAGGCCGGCCGTGACCCCTTGCGGGTTCGACGAACTGGGCCAGTCGAGGAACCGCGTTCCCTCGATGCGTTCTTTGCCGTCGGGGCCGACAAGGTCCGCCAGTCGCCGGAGTAGCGCCGTCAGATAGGGCCGCTGCGCCGCCAAATACTCGCGGTCACCGTAGTGCATCCACAGTTCCTCGTGGATCAGCACCCACCACATCGAGTAGCTGCTGATGCCGTTCATCCATTCGGTGACCGGGGTGACGTCCCGCGTGAGATCGAGCGAGCGCGGGACCACCTCGTTGAAGCCGAACACGGCGTTGATGGTGCTGACCTCGGGATGCATGTCGCCAATCCAGACCAGGCGGTCGCGTTTGATGCCGTCCCAGAGGAACTCCTGCATGTTGAGGTGCACCGTGTAAGCGCCGGTCTGCCAGATCTGGTTCAAGCGTTCGTCATTGCACTGGAACGAACCGATCTGCGGTACGGCGCGGAGCTGGAGCACGGCGCGGACCTGGCTCAATTGCACACTTACCTCCGATTCCACCGCGTCGATCCGGACGAATCGGAATCCGGTCGGGCCGACTATCTTCTTGCCCAGCCACGGCAGCGTGACCACCTGGTCGCGAATTGCGTGGTCATTGCCGGCGTTCTGCGGCCCGCCCAACTCGGCCATCGCCTCCGAGACCGACTCGCCGAACCGCACCCGCACGCGGCGCAGCTGCGCCTGCTCCGGCATCATCGGCGTGAACAGTTCGACATAACCGTGCAGTTCCCGGCCGAAATCCAGCAGGATCCCCCCCTGCACCCCGGATGCAGCGGTCAGAGTGCACGCCGGTCGCGGTTCCTTGAGCACCGGCTGTCCGACGTGGGGCTGAAGGAGCGAGTCGGCGTTCTGCACACCCTGGTCGGTCTGCCAGACGACGCGCGTAGGGTCGACGAAATACGACGATATCGGCGAGCGTTCCGCTGTTTCAAGTCCTGGCGGGAGTGCGGTGTCGGGCGGTGTGCCCTGTGCTGCGGGTGTGAGAAGCGTCAGCCCGAGGGTCAGTACGGGGATGAGTGTGAGGCGGTATGTCATGCTGCGGATTGTCCTTTGCGAAAGACCCGCGCGAACGAGGAGGGTCCGATGCGGGGAGTTGGAGCATTGTTCACGACTTATGTTCACACGGCCAGGCCGCAGCGGCAAGCGGTCTGTGGCACATCAGCTCCCCAGAATCACTGCCGTCTGCCAGGGCCCCAGTGCCGGCACGCCCACACGCACCTCGCCCTCACCAGGCGCCACCTCCAGCGCCGTCGGCCCGGCGGACGTCACGAGCGCAGCGTTGCGGGCCGACGCGCGCACGCGCAGTGCGAATGGTTCTGCGGTGTCGAGCGTCGAATTGAGCAGGACGATGGCGTATCGGCTCCCGTCGCTGCTCATACGCACGAAAGGTGCCACACGCCGGAAGGCGTCGATCACCACGGGCAGCTTGCCGCGGCTCAGCCAGTCTGCCACGGCCGTCAGCTGGCTGCGTTTGCACAGGCTTCCCAGCCGGCGCCAGGTGGCGTAGGTGCTCACCGCCACGCGCCCGCCGAGGGCGTTCTCGTAGACACTCAGGCAGCAGCCGTGATCGCGCCCGTCGTGGCCGGTCAACCGGGCGAGTTCCGCCGCCTGCGGGTCGATCCGTTCCAGCACGCGTGTGTTGTCAGCCGAATCCATCAGCGCGTCGCGGCTGTCGCCGGCGAAACGTCCGTTGAGCGCGTGCGCCGTCAGCGTCTCGTATGCGCCGCCGCGCACCGGCTCGCCGAGCCGCACGCCCGTGAGCTCACCCAGGCCCCGGGCCCACAGCACTGCGAGCGCGGTGCTGTCGAGCATCACGCCGCGCGCCAGCAGTTCCCGCAGTTCGTCGTCCGTGAACGCCTCGGCCACTTTGCCGGCCAGCAGCGTGCCGCAACTCGAGGCGCGGGCCGGTGTGAGCGGAATGCCCTGTTCTGCGACCGGGTTGGGCTGGTGGATGTCGTATGCCCCTCCCTCCCAGAACCAGCCGCTGGAATCCACCGCCCGCTTGCCCATCAGGTGGTTGTCGTCAGCCGGCCAGAACCCGCTCGCCGGCAGGCCTGCCACGTGGGCGACGAGCAACTCCCAGGCCGGGCGTTCGGCAGCAATCGCAGCCACCAGCGGCTGGTAATCCTCGAGCGTGCCGGGGGTGCCTTTGAGCACGTTGAACGCCGCGCCGTTGCACCCCATCATCACCGCCAGATAGACCTCGTTGAGCACCGTACGGTGCGCTTTGTCCAGCGCCACGTAGGGGTAGTTCTCGAGCTCGTACTGCACTTGAGTGACGGCCGGCGTATAGTCGCGCGTCTGCCGGCCGACGTCCAGCGCTTTAGTGTAGATGCCGCGCGGAGCGTCGTCCCAGTAGAAGCCGTGGCCGGGCCGGCCCCGCACTGCGCCCAGCGCCGCCATCCAGCGGTCGACGGAGTGGCCGGCATACGTCGAGTGGCTGGAGCCGATGGTCATCAAGCCCAGTTCGATGGCGGGATCCACCGCCCGCACCGCATCGCCAATGTCCCGGCAGACGCTTTCGATCGTCGCCGCATTGAACTCGCCCCACGCACGCCGCAGCTCTGCTTCGGCCGGCTGGTTCAGCCGTTGGACAAGTGCGGCCCGGTCGTCGCCATGCCCGAACTTCCCCAGGCACACCGGGCAGAAGCAGGCATAGGTCACTCCCCGCTGGCTGTCGCGGACATCGTCATCCACCCAGATGAAATCGGGCTTCGCATGCGCGAACAGCTGGTACTTGGCCTGGATGTGCGCGCGGAACGCGGCGCTGCTGGGGCACGGACAGTGAGTGGCTTCCCGCCCGTCGTGCCCCACGGCACGCGGCAGCGTGAACTCGGGGGACCAGTCCCCCACCGGATCACCATGCCCGAGCGTGCACAGCACGTTGATGCCGACCGAGCGGCAGCCGGCTGCGTGCGCCTCGCGAATCCGCCGGGCCATCAGCACGGCGTCACGCTCCATCTGGTCCATCGCGCCGAACAGCCCCATCGCCTCGTTCGTGAACAGGCTCAGTTCGTCGATTGCGGCACGATGCGCGCCGAGCAACTCCAGGAGACGCTGCCATTGCCCGTCGGTCAGCCACTGTACGGGCCCGACGCGGAACGAGAGAGTCATGTGATGCGGGTCTGGCGACCGGCCGGGCTGCGGCCCGGCATCGCGCGGGGCCGCCTGCGGTGCGGCCAACACGCGGGAACCGAGACCGGCTGCAGTCAGCGACCAGGCTGCTCCACGCAGGAACTCTCGACGACTCCCAGCACTCATGATGGCACTCCTCTGTCAACGCGGTCCGCAACGTCATCCAGGGCGCATCCTATCGGCTGGGGAACCTCGCAGCAACTGGTGGCGCGTGCGAATGGCACGGCCGGCACGGCTCCGCTGCGGGGTGCCCGCCGCACGCTTGCGCCCGCCTGCCCGACCCCCCAAGCAAATGTCAGGAATGTGTCACATGCGACAATCCGGGGCAGGACGCGTGGCTTGCGGGCGCCTCTGGATGCACCGGCGTGTGGCGGCCTCGGCGGCGCGCCGATTCGTGGGCCCGCGTCCACCCAGGGCTGCGTCCATGCTCGCTCCGCTCGCATGGCCTGGCCCGTGGGCTATTGACGGTCGCCCCTTGCGGGGCTGCTGGGCCCTTCCCGGTGCTGGCCTGGTGGTTCTGCTGCCGGCTTAGTTCCCTGTTCTTTGTGGACGCGGACAGGTGGACGCGTGGCACGGCCTACTTGTTGGCCGTGCGACGTGGCGCGCGTCGTGTCTGCTGCGTGTGGAACCGGATACGGGGAGCAAAACCTCCTTGCGGGCAGACGTGGCAAGAGGGGTAGGCTCCCGGCACGCGGCTCGCAATCATCGAACGAGATTCACCTTTCAGGTGCATGGTGTGACGGCGCTCGCCGGAGCGTTGTGCGATCGTACACGCGTTCGCGTGGCGAGCTGGTCGCCCTACGGGACTTTATGGACGGTCGCATGTATGTGAATCGTGGCAGCCCGCGTAACGGGCGACCGACAATAGCCCCGGGCAAGTTCGGGGGCGCAGCCGCCCAGCGCAGCCCTGGGTCAGCGAGCGCGACGTACGACGGCCGAGCGGGAAGGCCACCACTGCACCGGCGGTCGATCGAGGCCGGGTCCGGCCGAGGCCGGTATCACACTGACGATGCCGCGCGAGGCACACCTCGGCTGTTTGCGGTCTCGGCAACACGCCGGGCCAATGGATGGCCAACGACTCGACCGCCGCACGGCATGGCCCGTCATCCCAGGGCTTGCGGGGCCGCACGCGGCCCGCGCGGCGCCCTGGGCTACTGTCGGTCGCCCCTCACGGGGCTGCTGGGCCCTTCCCGGTGCTGGCCTGGTGGGTCTGCTTGTGGCTTAGTTCCCTGTTCTTTGTGGACAGCTTATGTCATCGCTCGTGCCGAAAACGCCATCTGGGCCAGCGGAAACGACCGAGTAACCCGTACTGGATGACTCGTATTGAAGATGGCGACCCCATGAATCGACGAATTGCGCATCGGCGTAGAAATCCTTGGCATCCTCGAGGCGGTCTGGATACTCTCCGTAGCTTTGGCGATATTCTTCAACCATCAGGGCAATGGCGCGAACGTGCGTGCTCTCCCTCATGACCAAGTCTGCCTTGTTACATCCAGGAACAAAGAACAATGAGGTAATCACAGAGAACAGCGCAAGCTGTGTTAGCCTCTGAACCAGCATGTTCACTTCTCCCTGTTTGGCCAACCAGCATCCAAGGCTTATAGGCACCTTCTGAAAACGTCCTCATGAACGTGGCCTTTGCCCGCCAACATATGTGAATCCAGAACTCGGTTCCAGGAAGCCACGTCATTCATGAGTCCGGCCAGTGGCGGTCAGGGTGGATATCAGCCTTGTCAAACCATCGGTAAGAAACGTCGTAATCCACCCGGCAACAACACTCTATTAGCTGCACTGAGTAATCGATGTCCATCGTCAGCCCTTCGGACGGGACATTGCTACGCATACGCGGGAATCGTGGCAGCCCGCGTAGCGGGCGACCGAGAATAGCCCAGGGCAAGCGGCGCAGCCGCGCCACCCTGGGCAGGCCGTCCACGTGTCGTGTGGCGGCCGAGCGGAAAGCTGACCGGTGAACCGGCGCGCGACCGAGGCCGCAACAATCCGGGGCAGGACGCGTGGCTTGCGGGCGCCTCTGGATGCACCGGCGTGTGGCGGCCTCGGCGGCGCGCCGATTCGTGGGCCCGCGTCCACCCAGGGCTGCGTCCATGCTCGCTCCGCTCGCATCGCTTGGCCCTTAAGCTACTGACGGTCGCCGGCTCCGCGGGCTGCAGCACCACGTCACATCGCTGGTTTCTTATGGTCTGGTGTGGTGCAAAAGCTGACTGTTCGAGGCAATCTTCCGGGTCAGAGACTCGGCTTCTTCGGCATACGCATGCTTCAACTCCTCCGGGTCCTCGTGGTCGCGCTTCTGGTTCACCAACTGGTCGGCGATCCAGACGATCCGGAACTCGGGGGTGTCGATGCCTTTGGCGCTGTGATGAGAGCCGACAATCCGCGCAATGTGTGCGGTGAAGTCGGCGTCGAAATCGAGTTTCTTCAAGAGCTCCCGGCTCACGACCGCTCCGTCCTGTTCGTGGTCGGTGGTACCCTCCCGGCAGCGCCCGATGTCATGCAGGATGGCCGCCACGGCGACGGTCAGGGGGTCGGCCTTCAGATCGGAGATCTGGAGCAGTCGCTCGGCGCAGTTCAGTACCTGCATGGCATGGGCGATCTGGTGCCGATCGCTGCCAAACGCCTCCTGCATGGCCGCCATGACTTGCTGCCTCCGCTCGGCCGCCGAACACTGCGTATGCCCGGCACCCTGTGCAGCCGTTGCCGGCGCGTCTCCGCTCTGGCCGCCGCCAACCGGCGCAGCCACCATCGCCAGCAGGAGCACTGTCAACCTACCAGTAGATCTGTCGGTCAGCACGAATTGACTCTCCTTCATCTGCAGCGTCACGGCAGGCCATTTCCTTCCAGTCTACCGGCTTTCCCGCGGCACACCAGGCGCGGCCATCCGATCCAGCACGGTTCACAGCATCCGCTCCTCCCCCTGTGCGTTCACCTGCCACGACTGACCGCTATCCACGTCCAACGCCATGAGCCACCCGCCGTAGCAGCAGCCGGTGTCAAGGCACTTCAGGTAGCCCAGATCCAAACACTCGCGTTGTGGCGTGTGGCCGAAGATGGCGACTTTACCGAAACAGTGTGGGCGCGGCGGAACGTA
>DAISIS010000187.1:0-9900 GCA_036821925.1 Pirellulaceae bacterium | reverse complement strand
CACTTCATGCCGAAGTCCAGGGCCACGACATGGGGCCATGTGGCGTCGTCTGCCGCCGGGAGTTGGGGGTGCAGGCGCGCCCAGGCGCTGAGCCCTTCGGACCACAGGCGCGACCGGTCCGGAACCACTTCGCGGACCAGGTCGCGTCCCACAAGACCGGGACTGGTTTGGGCCTTGTGCACCAAGCTGCGGTCGTCGAGGTCCACGGTCGACACGACGCCCTTGAGCGCCCCGCGCGTCCGGATGCGGCGTACGAGCGCTCGCGTGTCGATCTCGGCCAACGCCACGATCCCGTGTTGCCGCAGATAGTCCTGCAGCGACCCGGTCGCCCGGAAATTGCTGAACAAGCGGCTGCTCTCGCGGACGACCCACCCGGCCACCCGCGGACCGGCGCTCTCCAGATCCTCCGGGTTGACGCCGTAGTTGCCAATCTGCGGACAGGTCATCGTGACAATCTGGCCGCGGTAGCTCGGGTCGGTGAGGATTTCCTGGTACCCGGTCATCGACGTATTGAAGACGACCTCACCCTCCGCCTCTCCTGCGGCGCCACAAGATATGCCGGTAAAGACCGTTCCGTCTTCCAGGGCAAGTTTTGCTGGTTGCGTCATGATCCCCTGTCACACAGGCAGCTGCGGGATGTGCAGTTCGTCCGGCCAACACGAGTGATCTAAAGTCTGGCCATGCCTTGGCCCGATACCCAAACATACGGCTGTGGGTCTCCGGACCACGGAATACACTGTCCGTTGTCCGGGCAGCCTAAACCTGGAGGGCTCTTGTTGCGGCGAACAAGAGTCCTCTTTTTAGTTGGGGGATTATAGTGTTCCGGGGGTGGGCGGGATAGATCCGGCACCGACCCGGTTCTGCGCGGGCTACGCTTCCCGCTGCAGGCACCGGCCGATCTGACGCACCGCTTGCCGCAGGCGGCTTTCATTTTCCACCAGAGCCATGCGCACGTAGCCTTCGCCGGCCGGCCCGAAGCCGCTGCCGGGGCTGACCGCCACATCGGCGTTTTCCAGCAGGTACATGCCGAAGTCCATGGTGCTCATGGCTTGGCACCAGCGGTCCGGGACCTTGGCCCACACGAACATGCCGGCCTTGGGGGTGCTCACCGACCAGCCGATGCGCCGCAGCCCCTCGATCAGCACGTCGCGGCGCGACTGGTAGTGCTGTGACTGCTGTTCCACAGCCGCCTCGGTGTGCCGCAGCGCCACGATGGCGGCCACCTGGATGGCCTGAAACATGCCGTAATCGTAATACCCCTTGATCACTCCCAGCCCGCGAATCATCTCTGGGTTGCCGCAGCAGTACCCGACTCGCCAGCCCGCCATGTTGTAACCCTTGCTCATCGTCGTGAATTCCACTCCCACGTCGATGGCACCTGGTGCCGCCAGGAAGCTGGGGGGGCGATAGCCGTCAAAGGCCACGTCCGCGTAGGCGAAATCGCTGATCACCAGAAACCCATGCCGTTTGGCCAGCCGGACGATCTCCACGAAGAACTCCGGCCCCACCGTGACCGTCGACGGGTTGTGCGGGTAGTTCACAATCAGCAGCTTGGGACGCGGGTACAGGTGCTCGCAGGTATAGGCAATGTTGGCCAGGAACTTCTCGCTGTCGCCCACTTCCAGGGCGATCACGTTGCCGCCGGCCAGGGCGACGGCGTACATGTGGACCGGGAAAAACGGGGCCGGAATCATGGCCGTGTCCCCCGGCCCCATCAAAGCCAGACACATGTGGCTGAACCCCTCCTTCGACCCGAGGCAGACCATCACCTCCGTCTCGGGATCGAGCCGGACGCCGTAGCGCGTGAGGTACTTGCTGGCCACCTCCCGCCGCAGGTTGAGGATGCCCTTGGAGTCGGCGTAGCCGTGGTTTCGCTCGTCGCGCGCGGCCTCGGTCAGCTTCTCGATGACCTGTGCCGCGGGTGGATCCGACGGGTTGCCCATGCCCAGGTCGATCACGTCGTGCCCGGCACGCCGCTTCTTGTAGAGCAGGGCATTGATGCGTCCGAACATGTAGGGGGGCAGCCGGTTGACGCGGTCTGCCAGGCGGATCTGGAAGGGTGCCGAAGCGCTGGGTGAAACGTGCTTGGTCATGGCGTTGGAGTTACTCATCCTTTCCGGAGTCAATCGTGGAGGCCGGTTGGCTGGAGGTCGCGTTGAACTGCCTGAGCAGTTCCCGAAACGGTCTCGGGTCTTGCGCCTGCTGCACGGCCTCGCGAACCTGCAGCAGCGCGTCAGCCTGACGGTCGGCCGCGCGCAGTGTCTCGATCAGCTGGCGGCGCACGGCATCGTCGGTCGGGTCCAACTGGAGCGCCTCCTGCAGCCGCGCGATCGCTTCGTCGTATTGCCCGGTCATGGTCAGTGCCTGGCCGAGCAGCCGGTAGGTGTCCACGCTGTGGGGGCCCAGCCGGATGGCTTCCCGCAGGGCGGCCAGCGCCGCCGTCGGGTCCTGCCGCGCGATGTAGATGCTCCCCAGCGCCGTGTAGGCCCGTTCGTAGTCGGGTTTCACCTCGATCGCCCGCTGCAACTGCACGCACGCTGCCTCGTGTTCGCCCCGTGCCAGATGCACCTGGCCGCGCAGATACAGCAGGTCGGCCGAATGCGGTTGCGCCGCCAGCGCTGCGTCGAGAAACTGTTGTGCCTCGTCGTACTGCTGGAGTTCCAGCAGCGTGGCAGCCAGTTTTTCCTTGGCGATGACGTTGTTCGGTTCGGAGTTCACGATCTGGCGCAGCCGCTGCAGGCAGCCTTCCATGTCCCCCCGCGCTCGCGACAGCTCGGCCAGGGTGTGGAGCATGCTGGCGTCGCGGAGGTACACGGCGCCGAACCCCATTTCCGGATCGTCCCAGACGGGCACGCCCGGCGGCAGCTGTTCGGTGCGTTCGATCTCGACCGCCGCCGCGTCGGCATCTCCCAGCCGCTGGTAGATGCGCGCCAGCAGCTCGTGGACGTCGCGGCGATTGCCCTGCGGCGAGCTGGCCGCTCTCTCGGCCCACTCCAGACTCTCCCGCTCAGCACCGCGCTGGAACAGCAGACGCGCCTGGAGCAGCTGTGCCCGCGCGCTGGCCGGCTCCTGCTGCAACGCCTGCTGCACATGCCGCTCACATTCCTCCAGCTGCCGCAAGTCGAAGAGCCACTCGGCCAGTCGCAGCCGAACCGACAGCCGCGTCGGCGCTTGCTCGACCGCCCGCTCAAATGCGCTGCGCGACACCTGGGCGTCCCAGACCCCCATCGTCATGCCCAGATAGTAGGGCCACTGGTAGTTCTCCGGCTCGAGCGATTCCGCCCGCGCAAAGCAGTCCCCAGCCTCCTTGCGGAAGCCATGTGCCAACAGCACCAAGCCGTACTCCCCCCAGGCGGTCGCGTGGTCGGGATGTGCTGCAATCGCCATCTGCTTTTCGTCAATCTCCTGGGCGACCGCCGGCAGCAGACCGGCCGTCTCCACCGGCGGGATGCTCAGCATCGGATTGGAGGTCACGTGCAGCCGGATCCACGCGGCGACGCCAACCAGGATCGCTCCGCACAGCGTCAGGCCGGCGAGCCGCCAGCGGCGGGCGGACGCAGATCCGCCCGGCGGCCGCTCGGCCGCCGGCAGCGTCTGCGGACGCTGACCTTGTGCGTGCGTCAGTCGCCGTGATGCGCGGGCCATGACACCATTCCTCACGTGTGGGATCACCATTGAACGTTTCAAGGGCGGTGCGCGGCGGCGGTGACTGGAGCGGTGGCGGCGCCATGCGCCAGGACCCGCAGCCGATTCACCGGGCCGCCGGCAAACGACTCTTCACTCCCGTCTGCCCAGCGCACGTCGATGCGATCGACGGCCGGCAACGGACCCAGCCCCCAATGCGCCACGGGATCGTGGCTCCCCAGGTAACTGCCGCTCGGACTGATCCACCGCGTCCACCGCTTCCCGTCTCCGTACACCGTGACCCGCGCGCCGTACGCGTCGCGTCCCCCCAAGGCTGGTTCCACGGCCCGCACGCGCAGCCAGTTCCCCGCTTTGGGAGCCACGTTGCGATACAGCCGGGCCGGTGCTGCCGTGTTGGCCAGCAGCAGGTCGAGATCCCCGTCGTTGTCGATGTCACCGGCGCCGACGGCGCGCGACACCTCGCACCGGGCGCTGAAGGCCTCGCGCCGGCTGCGGTGCAGCGTGAAGTGGTTGCCGCCTTGATTGAGGAAGATCATGTTCGGCTCGGCAAAGATCTTCCAGTAGGCTTCCTGGTCGTCAAACGGGGGAATCGTCACCGCCGTGTCCGGCAGCTTCATGGTCCCGTGCACGGCTGCCAGATCGTCGTCTCCGTCGTGGTCGAGGTCAAAGAACACCGCTCCGAACGTCGTCAGCGGATGCATGGGGGCGGCCAGCCCCGCCTGCATCGCCTCTTCCCGGTACCCGATCGGGCCGTCGCTCATGTACAGCACGTTCATCTCGCCGGCCATGTGGGTCACGTAGAGATCGGGGAGCTGGTCGGCGTTCAGATCCGTGTAGGCAATGCCCATGTTGGCCGCCGGCCGCCCCAGTGAATCGTACGCCGCGCCACGCGGCAATGCCTCGTCACGAAAGGTCCCGTCTTGCTGGTTGATCCACAGGATGTTGGCCATCATGTCGTTGGCCACGTAGATGTCCTGCCAGCCGTCGTCATTGCAGTCCAGCGTGACGACGCCCAGCCCGGAAGCTTCCCGCTTCGCGATGCCCGCCGCCACCGTCACGTCGAGGAAGCGGATGGCCGCCGGGTCCGCGTGAGCCGGACCCTGCCCCGGCTGCTCGCCCGTCACGTTGCGGAACAGCCGGTCGGCCGACTTGTCGAACGACGCCGGCCCGCAGTAGTCCCGCCGTCCACTCGAACCGTAGCACGCACGCGACGGGAAGTAGTCCAGGTAATTGGCAACGTACAGATCGAGCCAGCCGTCGCGATCGTAATCCAGGAAGCAGGCGCCGCCCGACCACCGCTCATGCACCACACCCGCCTGGTCCGTGATCTCGCGGAAATGCCCGTTCCGCTCGTTCACGTACAGCGCGTCCCGGCCATAGTTCGTGACGTACACGTCGGGAAATCCGTCGTTGTTAACGTCCCCCACGGCGACCCCCATCGTGTATCCCTCGTTGCCCAGCCCGGACGAGTCGGTGACGTCCGTGAAGCGTCCGTCAGACTCCTGGTGGAACAGGCGGTTGCGCGCCGCTGCCGGCTCGCGCCTCACACCGCTCATCTCCGGTTCGCCACAGCCCAGCAGGTAAATGTCCAGCCTGCCATCGCAGTCGTAGTCCAGCAGCGCTGCGCCCATGACCATGATCTCCGGGTAGAACCATGTCCCCGGCGTGCCCGGATCGTGGACGAAGTGCATCCCCAGCTGGTTCTCGACCTCCTCGAACAACGGCGGCAGGTCGGGGACCCGCTGCGGTTCCGAGCCGGACTGGCGGTCACAACCGGCGGCGAACAGGACCCCCCACACGACTGCCGTCCCGCTCAGCAGCCGGCAGCGAGATACGAGTGGACGTGGGTGCGTGAAGAACGTGGACAACGCGAACCTGCCTTGCCGGACCCCAGGCGTAGACGACTCCAAATTCCGCTATTCTAGCCACGCGCCCCAGTACTCCGTAATTGGGCGTGGTGCCGACGGCGCAGCGAGGAGTGCCACACACCGTGCCGCGTGCGGGGCGGAACGGGACGAGTCTGCGGAGACGCCCGACCCTCAACGTGCCGGGCTTCGCGCGATGGCTGGAAGCCTATCGCACGCGGATAGGCTTCCAGCCTCAGTTGAGTTCAGCGCAGCGTAGCGCTCGCCGGCTTGGCGGCGGAGGCGTCGGTCAGGGCTGGCTGCTTGGGCGACTGGAACGTGCCGGCCAGGTAGTTTTCGACCTGCGCGGTTTCGCGCAGCCGGTCAAACTCGACGCCCATCGCCAGACGGACCTTCTTCTCCCGAATGTCTTTGACGAGCTCCTCGCGCACTTCGGCGTCGAGACTGGCCACGACCGGCGTGGTCTGGCCGGTGCAGCGCAGGATGACGTAGCTGTCTCCCGACGCGATGATGCCGGACAAGTCGCCCGGTTTCAGGGCAAAGGCCTCCTTCTCCAATTCCGGCTGACCGCCGAACTGGCGGATCGGGGGCACCCGTCCGAAGTTCTCGCGCGAGACGCCGTCCACCGAGTACTGCTGGGCCAGTTCCCCGAAGAACTGGTCGGTGGGGTTGGCACGCGCCATCTCCCAGACCTTCTGGGCCTGGCGATGGTCGCTCAACACGATTGCCAGGCACTCCACCCGCGGGCCGTAGTTCGAGACGAATCCTTTCTGGATGTCGTCCTCGGTCACTGCCACGTCGGCGTCCACCAGTTTCTTGAGCGCCACGGACGGCCACACGGCATCCCGCACGTACAGCTCGATCGTGGCCCCTTCCTCCTTGGTGACGTCCTGCAGCCACTTTTCGATGTCGGGTGACCCATCCGGCTTGAGATAGCCGTAGGCGTCAGCCGCGCGGGCAATCTCGGCGTCGATATCGGCCTCCGTCACCTGCTGGCTCTTCTTCTTGAGCGCCTGCTGCAAGAGGCGCCGGTGGATCTCGCCCTCGAGCACGTCTTTGCCATTGCGGGCAATGCACTCTTCCGCCAGCTGCTGGATCGAGATCTTCTGGCCGTTGATGGTGGCGGCGACGCCGGGCATCTGCTTCCGCAGTTTCTCGTCGTTGTACACGTTGACGACTTGGGCTGATTCCTGGAGCCGCTGGAAGAAACTCGCCGCTGCCGCACGCAGTTTCTGGTCCTGCACGCGATCACGCAGGCGGTTCTCCGCGTCCTCGCGAAACCGCGGTGCGATGTAGGTGGCTTCCAGCTGTTTCTCGCACTGGAGAATCACATACTGCTGCGCCACCTGGATCACCGGCGAAATCTCGCCCGGACGGAGGCTGAAGGCGATCCGCTCCAGGTTCGCGTCGCCCAGGTGTTTGCGGATCGGCGGAATCAGGCCGTGGACGCTGGCGCTCTGGTCTTCCGAGTGGTTCTTGGCCAGCGTGCCGAACTCGGCCGGATTGGCGACGGCCTTGGCGTGCAACTCGGCCGCCTTCTCCTGAGAACTGACCGTGATGGCCCGCGCTTTGACCTGCGGACCGTATTCGGATTCCATGGCCTTCTGCAGTTCTTCCGGTGTCACCACGATCTCTTTGGCGGCCAGCGCGCGCAGGGCCAGCGTCGGCCAGATGATCTCGCGCCGGTACTGCTCGGGTGAAATGTCCCGTTCCTGCTGGAGCAGCAGCAGCCAGCGACTGGAGGAGAGCCCGAACTTGCCGGCCATGCGGCCGATCTCCTCCTCCACGTCCTTGTCGGTGATGTTGACCCCCTGCTGCTGACAGGCCTGCCAGATGAGGTGTTTGTTGACGATGCCCTCCAGCACGTCGTTGCCGTACCGCTGTAGACAGGCGTCCGCCAGCTCCTGACGCGTGATCTGCTCGCCGTTGACGGCCGCCATCACGTTCAACGTCTTGGCCGGTGCCGCCGGCTGTTTGGCCGGCGCGCCAGCGGCGGGCGCCCGCGGTGCCGCCGCGGTGGCGTCGGCCGGCGCCTGCGCGCTGGCCGGCTCCGGGCCCGAAATCTGCCGCAGATAGACACAGACCGCTAACAGCCCGACCGCACCCGCTGCGTAACACAGGCGACTGGTCCACTTCCTCACCCGCGGCACGCGGCCGCGACCATCCTTGCGCGTCATGGCGGTTTCTCCCTCAACCAATAGTGCTCCTGGGTCTGGCCCGGCAAAACGGGCTCCCCGTCTCCGCTGCGCCGCAGGCTCCAGCACGTCGCTGACCGGTGCCCCTCGCTGCCGCACAGAGTATCTCCACGAAACAGGGTGGCGGAGTATAGATGGGAAAGAGAATCGCGGTCAAGAGACATTGGAGGCCGCGCGCAGCGCAACCGACGCACTGCGCGCCCTCACCGGCGGCGTGCTAGCTGGCCGCCCCGGCGCACGCTGCCCCGCCCGGCAGGGGACGCACCGGCACCGCGGTGCGCCGGTTGGACCAGAACGCCTACGCATCGCCCCGCTCCGACTCGCTCGGCGGCTCCTCCGCCTCGTGTTTCTGGCAGGCCCACGCCAGACGCCCGAGCAGTCGGTAGTACAGGAACAGGCCCAAGGCCCAGACGACGCCCCAGAGCATGACCACACCGGTCGGCGTGTCCAGGCGGACCCGGGAGAGCGTGATGGCGACAATCAGCGCGATCGCGAAGGTCATCAAATAGAGCGTGGCCCACAGCAGGAAGTCCCGGCTGAGCGAATGCAGGATCGACCGGGAGGCCGGGGCGGTCAGCGAGTCCGCTTCGAGCAGCGAGAGTTGGACGATCGGCAGGAACAGGTAGAGGCTCAACAGCAGGAAGAGCCACCGCGTCGAGGCGGGCATACCCAACGCTCCTGCCGCCAGGTACACACCCATGCCGGGCAGTATCGCATAGAACACGGCCAGCGCAGCCGGGATCGCTTCCAGCAACCACTCGACCGGCGTCGTCAGGTCCGGCCACTCCGTGAAGTTGTCACGGCCGTTGGCCGATTCCTGCAGGATCCAGAGGCAGATGGTGCCGAGGTACGCGTAGTCCACGACGACCAGGATGGCGAGGGCGAGTGTCGCGAAGAGCGCAACCATTGTCCCCCGGCCCCCCACGCTGGCCCAGATGACGGTCGCCATCAAGAGTTTGGCTGTGCCGCCCAGCAGCAGGGCAGCGAACAGCAGACGCGCGGCCATCGGCAGGTGCGGCAGAAAGCGAAACAGGCCGTCCCACAAGGGAATCGGAGGCAACTCCGATTCGCCCGCCTTCCGCTCGTCGTACGCCTGCTCGGCCCGGCGAAGCGCTTCTTCTCCGAGCGTCTTGGGATTCAGTCCGAGTTCCGTCTGGTGGTAGATGTCCAGCGGCACCGGTTCGCTCAGCTTGAACGAATCTCCTGCGTAGTCCGCGTCCACTACCTTATTGACCCGTTGCGGTTTGGCGCGCGGACGTTTCACCTCCACGATCGAAAAGCAGTCCGGGCAGGTCTTGGGCTGGCCGATTTCGTCTTCGGTCGCATACAACAGCGTGTCGCATGTCGGGCACTTGACGGCAAACACCCCTGGTTCGGCGTCGCCGAACTGCGGCTCGCGATCCGTGTCGCCGCCAGAGAGAGGGCCGGTCTCGGGCTCCTCCTGGTCCGGGGCTGTTCGACCCCGCGCGGACGGCCGCGGCGGTGGCTCACTCCGGCTGGAGCGGCCGGGTGGGGCCGGCGAACTCCCGGGCCGAGCGGCCGGCGGCTGCGGAATGGTCACCGTCTCCAGGCAGTCGGGACACACGGTGGTCTGACCGGCCCGTTCAGTCGCGGCGTAGAGACGTGTGCCGCAGGCCGGGCAGAGGAAGGCGACGTTTGCGATCCCTGGCTGCACGGGCGCCGCGGCAGGATCGGAGGTTGACGGTGGGGCCGCGGCCTGTGGCTGGCCGGACGACGCCTGCGGTACGCCGGGCACTTTGATCGACTGGCCGCAGCGCGGGCACGCCCGCCGTTGCCCGGCATCGCGGGGCTGAGCCGCCAGCCGGGCCTGGCAGTGCGGGCAGAGGTAGGAGACGGATCCTGGGTGCGGAGACGTCATCCCAGCGGCCTCATTGAGTTTATTCCATGACTTCCTGTTCGCGGGACTTGGCCAACTCCGTAGCCTGTGCTTCGAATTTCTTGGTCGCCTCTTGGATTTCCTCCTTCAGACTGTCCCGCTCTTCCTCGCTGATCTCCTTGGCCTTTTCCGCCTGATCGAGCGCCTTGTTGGCATCGCGGCGGATGTTGCGGATGGAGATCTTGGCCTCTTCCGTCAGTTCCTTGATCCGCGCGACCATCTTCTTGCGCTGCTCGTTGGACAGCGGCGGGACATTGATGCGGATGAGGCGGCCATCATTCTGGGGATTGAACCCCAG
>DAISIS010000186.1:2098-9992 GCA_036821925.1 Pirellulaceae bacterium | reverse complement strand
AGACAGAAGCCGCCGCCTGGCCGGGTTGCCGGGCGCTGGCACGTCCCCTCAATGGAGACTTGAATCACATCCACTTCCAGGTCGTCGAGGGTCGCCAATGTCCGTCGGAATACATCCGGGCTATCGCCATCAAATCCGAAAACGATTCCGGCCTCTACCGCAATTCCACGACGGTGCAGCAGCCGGATCGCTTCCCGGTACTGGTCGACGCCATGACACGTCTTGTTCACCGACCTCAGGTTGTTGCCGGAGAAGGTCTCCAGCCCCACGAAGATCCCCATGCAGCCAGCCTCGGCCATCAGACGCACCAAGTCGGGATCGTCGGCGATGGCCAACGTCGACTGGGTCACCCAGCGCTTCCGCAGCGGCGTGAGGGCCGCACAGAGCCTCTTGGCGTAGTCTCGATCAGCCGTCAAGTTGTCATCGACAAAGATGAAGGTCCGACTGGGCAGGTCCTTGACTTCAGCGACCACCTCATCCACTGGCCGGCAGCGGTGATGGTGTCCGCTGAATGCGGCAATCGCGCAGAAATCGCAGCCCTGCGGACATCCGCGTGTCGCCTGCACCGCGCCGATGGGGGCGTACTTCGCCGTCGACAGCAGATGGCGCGGCGGACGTTTGAGGCCCGAGAGCGACGGCTGTTCGTTACGGTAGATCCCTGTGAGCTGCCCGCCGGCCGCATCGGCCACCACCTTGCGCCAAATGCCTTCTGCCTCGCCCACGACAATGGCGTCGGCGTGCTGAACGGCCTCCTCCGGACAGAGCGTCGGATGCATGCCGCCGAGCACGGTGGGGATCCGGCGTTCGCGGAAGCGGCGGGCAATCTCGTAGGCGCGTGGTGCCAGGGCCGTCATGCACGTAATGCCCACCAGATCGACGTCTGCGTCCCACGGAATGTCGTCCACCTGTTCGTCGACGATGTGTACGTCGGCATCGGGGGGGCTTTCGGCAGCGACCGCAAGGAGACTGAGTAATGAGAAGCGAAATGTCCTCCCATTGAGAAATCGGTGGCGACCCACATGCCGCCACTTTCCACTCGCCGGTGCGATCAAGAGTATCTTCACCATCACACCCTCCCTATAGTGCCGTAGGCGAAATCGCGCGCCCTTGTGGCCCGGAACCTGCCGGGACCCTGCTTTCTTCAGCGAACCACCACCGCCATCCGTCGTCCATCTGCATCGAGTACTAGACGTGTTTCCCGCCCCTGTACCGACAGGTCTCACCACTTGATTCGGATTGTGCGCGGGGTGACACTTGCAGGATCCGGAGGTCGGAGGCTATGAATCGAAGCGATGCAGACAGCGTGGGCGATTTTCGTTACGCGACCGGGGCCGCGCGTGTCGGCTGGCCAGCCGTCGGGGAATCGATACGTGTGGAGGACATCCTGCGCACGATCCAGTTCCTCGTGCCGCCGGCCGAAGGCAACAAGCCGGCCTATCGTCAGGAACTCTCCCGCGTGCGTCAGGCTCTCACGGCACTCTGCCGCGTGGGTGGCACCGCGACCAAACTCACCCTCGGCGATCAGGTGCAGCGTGCCGAAGAGACGGCCCAACGGTATCTGGGGGTCAAACATGCTCTGCTCCTGACCAACGCCACGGCCGGTTTTGAGATCGCCTATAAGATGGCCGGTCTGAGGCCCGGCGATGAAGTCATCGTGCCGGCCATCACGTTCATCGCCACGGTGGTGTATCCGTTGGCTCTCGGTGCCAAGGTCGTGCTGGCGGACGTGGACCGCCGGACCATCAACCTGGACCCGGCCGACGTGGCGCGCAAGATCACGCCGCGCACGCGCATGATCGTCCCGGTCCACATTGGCGGGTGGCCCGTCGAGATGGCGCCGCTCATGCGATTGGCCCGGCAGCATGACCTGGTGGTGTTGGAGGACGCGGCACATGCGTTCGGCGCGGAGTACAGGGGGCGACGCGTGGGAACCATCGGCCACTTCGGCGCCTACAGCTTCCATGAAGTCAAGAACATCACGGCCTTTGGCGAAGGCGGTCTGCTGGTCAGCAACACCAAATACGGGCGGCAGTTCCGCAAGAGCCGTTTTGTAGGACTCGACCTGACGCTCCAGATCCCCAACTGGCTCTACGACGTGACGGCGATTCCCGGGATGCGCGGACTGTTTGTGGCGGGAAACCATTCGGCGACTGAAATCCAGGCCGTCGGGCTGCTCAGCCAGATGCGGCGGAACGATCGGATCGTGGCCACGCGGCGCCGGACAGCCCAGACGCTCAACCGGCGGCTGGCCACCGTGCGCGGCGTGCAAGGTACTCCCATGGACCACGGTCAGACGCGCGGCACGCATCACCTGTACCAATTGCAGATCGACCCGGACATCGTGGGCGCCAACGTGCAGGACCTGAAACGCAAACTGACCGAGCGTGGGGTGACGCAGATTCCGCACTTTGCTCCTCTTTACAAGTTCCAGCTCATGCGGCAGTTGGGTTACGACACGGGGGCGATTGAAGCGAGCTGCCCGGTGTGCGAAGATGTCTTTGCCAACCGCTTTACGCACGTGCCGATCTATGGACTCACCCGCGCGCAAGTGAAGTACCTGGGCGATGCCGTGATCGAAAGCGTGGAGGAACTGCGCTGTGGCCGATAGGTCGGTCGGATTCGGCTGGAGGATCAGGAAGTCGAACCGCTTTGCGCACCATGCCACGACGCGTGATCAGAGCCATTGCGGATGACAATGATCTCAGAGCCGCTCGCTGGTGCACCGTTCCAGTGGGGTCGGCGGCGGCAGTCGGTCTGGGCTGCGGCTGCCCAGCAGGAGGAGGATGCCGCCGAGGATGGTGGCGACGCCGAAGACGGGCAGGGTGCCGAGCACGATGAGCGATGCGCCGGCGAGGCACAGGAGTGTGCCGGTCACGATCTGCCCGCGCCGTGTGCCGGCGAGTTTCTGCACCAGCCACCAGCCGCAGAGTGTGGCCAGCACCAGTGCCAGGAGCCAGACGAAGCTGGCCAGCTGCTGCAGCAGTCGGCTGCGGACCGGGTAGGCCGAGATCTCGACCGTGCCGCGCGGCGTGGTGAAATAGAAGGTCGTGCCGCGCCGAGGCAATTCGAAATCGAGGCTGGCCAATCCCGCACGGCCCGCTGACGGCGTGCCGCTCTGGCGCGCGGGAGCCGGGGCGGCATCGGGCGCCGGCATCTGCGCCTCGCCACCGCGTTGCTGCACACCCGACATGGGAGCACTCTGGTCCGGCACTGCGATCGATTCCGCGGTCAGTTGTCGCTGGATCTTGTCGGTGTACGCGCGTCGGAGCTCCTCTTTGGTGCTCTCTGACTCCGGCTGCTCCGAGGGCTGGCCGGCCGGTTCGAGTGGCGCGCCGGCCTGGCCCTGCTGGCCCCTGAACAACTGCTGCGCCATCTCATCCCCGGCGGCCGGTTCGGCGAGCGACTGTTTGGCGCGCAGCGACTGTTCGCTCTGCAGTCGGCCTGCCAGCGCCCCCTGTTCGCCCCGTTTCCCGTCTGCTGGTTCGCCCTCACGGGAGTCCGCCATCTGTTCTCCCGCTCCGGCCGCGGGCTCGGCCCGTTTCGCGCCGGCGGTGTCTGCCGCCGGGGTGCGGTCAAACCATGCCTGGTCGAACTGCTCTGCCGGCTTCTCCGCCGCCGCGGTGTCCCCGGGGGGGGCGAAATTGATGCCCAGCCGCATCACCTCGTTGCGCGCCAGGCCATTGCCTTGTGCGTCGAAGTAGCTGTTGAGTTTCGTGCGGTTGTCCGTCTCCATCGGCGTCTGTTGCTGGAGCTGTTCAATCTCCTGGGACGCCGTCTGCAGCGCGCGGGCATTGGAGTCGAGATTGGACTGCAGGAGCGTGTTGCTGGCCCTGCTGCGTCCCTCGCGCTCCAAGTCCCTGAATTCCTCGGCCAGGATCTGTACGTTGTGTATCGCGCGCGACTTGGAGAATTCGTTGGAACCGCGCATGATCTGGGTCAGCTTCTCGACTTGTTGTGTACGGTAGGCCATGTAGCCGGCCGCCAGGTCATCTTCGCCCCTCACCTGCGTCGCCGCGCCTCCGAAACGCCAGCGGAAGTCTTCCGGCAGATAGAGTTTGACCTGGCTCAGTTCGGTGTTGATATTGACGGTACGCACGACCGGAATATCCACCGCGCGCAGCGTGCGGAGACGCGCGAACTGGCCCGCGTACTTCAGCACGACCGGGTAGTCGAGATCCCCCTCCGCCGTCTTAATGAGCGGAATGCGGAGGTTGCGGTCGTGCGTCTGGCCGGCGACCTGTGCCGGCTTGACCGGTTGCGTGGCCACGTGCGCTGTCCACAGCACCGCGTCGGGCGGCAGTTCGATCTGCAGGTAGGGTTCCGTCCGGTTGTCGACCCGCAGCAGGACTGACGCGCGGTAGGCGCCGCTGGGGGCGAGCACCAGTTCGGTGCGGGCCAGGCCGATGCTGGCGCCGGCGGTCTTCACGATCTTCCGCTGCCGGGTGCGGTACCCGAACTCCGCGTCGGCGCCGGTCTGGGTGGTCACGTAGGCCAGCGCGAAATCGCCCCCGGCGATGCGCGCTGCGAGCTGTTCCCACTGCCGCGACTGCCGCGTCACTTCTTCCAGGCCGGGCGTGCCGTCGGGAGCGACTTCATCGCGCCCCGCGTTTTCGAGGGTGACGTAGCGGCTGGTCGTTGTGCCGGTATCGACCAGCGGCAGGGGCGCCACCTGCCGCTCGGGCCGGATCGCACGGTCGTTTTCCACCACCACACGGTATTCGCCGGTAATCGCGTCCTGCAGGTCCAGGGTCACGCGCACATACGGTTCCCCCGCGATGGGCAGCACACGCTTCTCACGCACGTGCAGCGCCGCGATGTGCGCTCCCTGCAGGGAGGCGGGCAGGCGGAATGCCAGCTGCCGGATCCCCGCCTCCGCGATCCGGAAATCGAGCAGAATCGTTTCCTGGATTTCCCGGAACGTGACACGGACATTGGTCACGGTGACGCACGTCACCACCGGCGCACGCGGCCGCAGCGCAACGGCGCCCCGGTAGTCGGCGCCGTCATACTCCACGGCCAGCCGGGCCAGCCCCCGCTGCGATGCGGCGAGCCAGTCGGCGACGCGTTCGAGCAGCGTCGGGCGGCACTGCTCCAGCGCCTCGGCGCGCGCTTCGAGCGAGGTGTCGACCTGCACAACCAGTGTGCCGTGCTGGCGATCCACGTCGCGCACTGCGATCCGCGGCAGCGGCACCGAAGCCTCCGGCGCATGATCCGGCAACGTGCCACGCAGCGACAGCGAGAGCCGGTCGGTCTGCCCGGCCGCGAAGAACGCGGTCAACGTCCGCTCCGTCCCGGCAGTGGCAATCGACCAGTCGCTCAGTCCGGCTGCGGCGACCTGCTCGAGCTGCAGGTCCTGGGGAATATCGATCCGCACCTGGTACACGGCCCGCCGCTGGGCGTCGATCTGGATCTCGCTTTCCAGCGCTGCGGCGGTTTCGCCGAGCCGGAACAGGGTACGCACCTCGGCGCTGACCTGCGGCTGGATCTGTGCCGCCACGAGCGAGATCTGAAACGGGGTGGCGGCGAACTTGTAGGCCTGATAGTCGCGCACGCCCAGCGGGCTGCCGAATCCCCCCTCCCCTGCCGCCAGTTGTGCCACCACGTCGGCACTGTCGGTCCTGGTGACACCCTGCGCCGCGCTGGTCTGCAGTTCCAGAATCGTGCTGCGGCGGATCTGCACGGTCCCCCGGTGCAACGCTGCGTCCGGCACCGCGACGAACGGTACCACTACGTCAGTCGGCGCGCCCGGCGGGAACAGCATGCGGTGTGACAGGTGGACGGTGACCTGCTCGCTCTGTTTGGCCGCGGTGAGCAATTCCACGTCCAGGAATTGCTGTGCGTCGTGAGCGACCATATCCCAGCCGCGCACGTTCTTGCCTTCGACCAGCTCGACGAGGTAGTCGTGCGGCACTTCCAGGCGAAAGACGCTGCGATCGGTCTGCCCGAAGGCGAAATCCACCTGCCACGTCACATGCACTCCGTCCTCACGCACGTCCACCACGGCCAGCGACGTGGCGGTGAGCGCCTGGTCCACGGCGCCGGGCGTGGCCTGCGCGCGCCACGTGATGTCCAGCTGGCCGCCCTCGTTCAGCGCTGCGTCCAGAGTCTGCTGGTCCTGCGTCGTGGTTTCGCTCAATATGGTCGTGCCCAGCGGCCGATGCACCGTGGTCCCTGCCTTCGGCACCGTCACGCTCACCGCGGTCGCTTCCGCGTGGGGAATGACGGCGCGGGCGATCCGCGAACCACCTTGACGCTGTACCGCGACGCGGATCGCCAGCTCCAGCCGGTGACGCCCGGGGCCTTCGACCAGCAGCGTCAACAGTGCGGGCGTTGCCGCCGCAGCCGGGGCCTGCGCAGAGATCGGCCCGGCGCCGTCCGGCGCCACGGCCTTGAGGCGGGCCGGCCGGCCATCGAGCGTGGCGGACGTCAGTACCCCCTGCTGCAACGCCAGCGGCACTTCGACCGGCACGTTGCCGAACAGCTCGATGTCGAGCGCCCCCTGCAGCACAATGTGTTCCGCCTCGTCCAGCGTCACGGTGTAGCTGGCGCCGGCACAGGAAAACGGCTGCTCCGGAGGCTGCTGGCCAATCTGCTGGTCCGGATGCGCCAGATTCCATAACTCGACGTACCGCGCATACGGCACCATCACCTTCGTCGCGTTCTGAAGACCCGCACTGTCCGCTGGATCGTACGGAATGACGAGGGCATCATCCGGAATCCGCACCGGATCGTCTTCACCCAGAAGTGGTTTGAGCAACTCGCGAATGTCGGGTACTTCCGGCGCTGCTGGCGCTTCTTGCGCCCTGGCCGGCGCGCTGAGCGACATCACTGCGCCGCACGAGACGATGATCAGCGCAGCGGTGGCGGCCGGCGCCAGACGCGCCCCCCGCCGTCGCACCCAGCCGACACACCGTTCGATGCAGGCGATGACGACCCAGAGCGGCACCAGGGCCAACGTGGCCATCAATGCCCGCTCGAACACGCTGTGGAACTCGGTCAGCGGCCCGCCCAGGATTGGCAGTCCGCACGCCAGCAGCGCCAGCAGCACCACCCCCTGCGCACGCTTGCGCACCGCCAGACGCGTCTGCAGCAGGCCGGCAGTCAGGATCGCAAGCACCACGGCCCAGGCCAGCCACGTCATCCGCTGCTCCTGATAGACCGTCACGGCCAGCTCCGGGTCGGCACCCAGACTGCGGAATTCCATCGCCGCCTGGGCCCCGCCGTCCGCCCCGCGCAGGTCGTAGCCGGCTGCAGACTGGTCGATCTGAATGGAGAGGCCGCGGAGACCCTGCAGCGCCCAGTACTTGGCGACCGTTGCGGGAGCCGCCTCGCGCTGCGCCACTTGCGCTGCGACCGCCGCCACATCGTCTCGCGCGCCGCGCAGCACGGCCACATCGAGATCGGACCGCAATTCCACCTGCCGGTCGTCATCATACAGGTACATGTCCTCAGCGGGCCTGCCGCTCTCCACGCCTGAACCTGCCGCCAGCCGGCTGGGCGCCACCGGTGGGCTGCCGGGCATGCCGGGCATCCCGCCCATGCCGGGCATCCCGCCCATGCCCGCCATACCGCCTGCGCCACCACCGTAACCGCCGTACATTCCCGCTCCCATGCCGGGCATGCCGGGCGGCATCGGCTGGTTGGTGGTTGCGGGTGCGGTCAGAGCTGGTGTCTGGTACGTCACGGCACCCTCGGCTAGTTCACGATCGGCCAGTTCACCATCGGCCAGGAGCGCGCCATCGATATCGCCGGGCGAGAGAGCCGGGGACTTGGCGTCCGGCAGCGGGCTCGGGCGCGCAATGCGGGCGCGTGCTTCGATTCGCTGTGCGGCTGTTTGCAGTGCGGCTGCCGTGAGCGCCGGCCGGTGCAGGCCGCCGCCTATGGTGGTGCCGGC
>DAISIS010000186.1:0-1998 GCA_036821925.1 Pirellulaceae bacterium | reverse complement strand
GTGCGGCTGCCGTGAGCGCCGGCCGGTGCAGGCCGCCGCCTATGGTGGTGCCGGCCTGAGCCAGGAGTTCCCAGGGAGACTGCACCGGCTGCGGTTCACTGCGGAAGACAGTCCCGTGCACCCGCGAGACGCGGTAGCCGTTGGGGAGGCGAAGTTGCCAGACAAGATCCACCTGCGGCACGATTGCGCCCGCATCCTGTTCGTTCTGCATCAGCCACAGCAGTGGTGCGCCCGTCTGGATCTTCCCCACCCAGGACAGGCTGGCTACCGGCGCTTCGTACACCACCTGCAGATCGCGCTGCGGCATCTCTTCTGGCCGGCCGGCCTGCTGCGTCTGCAGACTCAACACGACCTGATCGCCGCGGCGTCGCGGCTTGATCGGCGTGCCGTCGAGCAGAACCGACCAGAGGTGCGCATCCGGAGGGAATTGAATGGCCAGGTACGGGAGTTTGGTCTGCAGCAGGTAGCGGGCTGCCGACTGACTTACCCCGGCGGTGGACACGAGCGTCACCAGTTCGGCGCGCTGGACGATGGCGGCGGGCAGCGGGCGCAGATCGCGGCGTGCGATGTGGGCCTGGATCGTCTCGTCGTCGGCCGTAGACGCGAACGCGCCGAGCAGGCGCCGGCCGGGCATCTGCTGAGCTTCGGCCAGTTCCCCCACATCCACCGGGCGCATGGTTGTCTGGAGGTCGATATCCACGGCCGGATCCCCCTCGACGGCGACCATCTGCGTCTGATAGGCGGCGTGGGCGGTGCGCATCAGCGGCAGGGTCAGATTCGCCGCGTCTGCCTCGCTCAGCGGCTGCTCGAAGTCGACGGCCAGCCGCACGGTCCCCATCTGCTGGGTCGCCAGCCGCACGGTCCACACATGTTTGCCGTCGCGCACAGCGCGCGAGTACTCCTTGACCTGGACGTTGTCCGTCGCGCCGCGAATCGTCAGGGTCGCTGGCGTCGTGGCGGGCAACTCCAGTTCCAGGCGATTGGTGTGTGCGCGCCGGACGGCACAGACCACCTCGTAGTGCGCGACGAGCAGTCCCTCACGAATCGCGAAGAACGCGTAGTTCCGGGTCGACATGTACGGCTGGGTGCGTTCGACGCGGAACACTGCGTGGTATGCATCGGCCGCCATTTCGTATGTCAGCGCATCGGTCGATTCGGGAAGCCCGAACCGGCCGCGCTCCTTGGCATCGAGCGGCGTGAGGCCGTCCACGGTCGCCGGTTTGGCTGTCAGGTCGCCGGTGGGCTGCACCGTGATTGCGCCCGAAGTGTCCGTCGCCTGTTCCACAACGATGTGCGGGAACTCGACCTCCTGCGTGGTCCATTCACCAAGCCAGGCGGCCGTGCGGCAGGCGGCCTCGAAGTACACGGTCACGCTGGCGCCGGGTGCGACGGCGTGCGGAAACGTGACGACGTACCGGGTTTCCGCGTCGAGCTGATACCGAGCGCAGGCCAACGGCTGATCATCGGCGCCGTAGATGCGCTGCAATTGCCAGCTGCGGGGCATGCGGAACGCGAAGGTGGTCTGTTTGGTCGCCTGCGGTGTGAGAGTGAAGCCGCCCCGCAGCGACTGCTGTTCCGCGCTGAGCGTCAGCAGCAGATGCGTGGCCACCCGCAACTCGTCACGCGGATCCTCCAACACGGCGGCGAAGGTGTGCGGCGTCCCGGGCGCGTAGTACGCTGCGATCGGCCGGATCTCCGGCGCGCCCGGCTCGGCGGCCAGGACCGACGCGGGCAACGCGCTGCGCAACACGCTCGTATCGATCCGGATCAGCTGCTCCGCCGTCACGCTCACAGGGCGCAGACGCGCCTCGGCCAGCAGGCCGACCACTGCCACCTGGCCGGCGACGTCCCGCGGTTCGAACGCCGGCATCGACCACTGGCCAATCACCACCGGCGTGCGCGTGGCAGCGATATTGAGCAGTTCGCTGCCGCGTGTCGGTTCGCGCAGGGTGACGGCCAGCACGGCACGCCCCTCCGTCTGGTCAATGACCCATTGCG
>DAISIS010000185.1:0-10071 GCA_036821925.1 Pirellulaceae bacterium | reverse complement strand
GGACAAGTGCAGCCAAGCGGTTTCGCGTTCGACCCCGCTCTGGGCTGCACGGTGCTGAACCTGGCCGGACAGTGAGTCCCTGCGACCACAAATCGTCGACTTTTCCGCAGCGGGTTAGAACAGGGGATTGAGGTTGTTATGATGATCACGAGAATCCTCCTTTGCCCGGCCATCATCCTGCTGGCCACGACCACCACGTCTGCCACCGAGTATCACGTCGCCGTGACGGGGGACGACGCGCAGCAAGGCACCCCCTCGGCCCCGCTGCGCACCATCCAGCGCGCAGCGGAACTCGCGCAGCCGGGCGACGTGATCACGGTCCATGCCGGGACCTATCGCGAACGGATCAACCCGCCGCGTGGGGGCCAGTCCGATGCGAAACGGATCGTGTACCAGGCGGCCGCCGGCGAAAAAGTGGAAATCAAAGGCTCGGAGGTCGTCACGGGCTGGGTGCGGGTCCAAGACGACGTGTGGCAGGTCACCCTGCCCAACACACTGTTCTCGGACTTCAATCCCTACGCCGACGTCATTCGCGGCGACTGGTTTGAGCCAAAGGGGCGGACGCACCATACGGGGGCGGTCTATCTCAATGGCGAGTGGCTCACCGAGGCGGTCACGCTGGACGAAGTGCTGTTGCCAGCGGGCACGTCTCCGGCGTGGCTGGACCAGGCGGGTGGGCAATACCTGTTGAACGTGGCCTGGCTGCAGCCCGATGGCGGTGGCGCTGACGTCCCGCGTGTCCCGGCGACCGGTTTCCATGCGAAGCACGGCACCCAGAATGCCCCGTGCGCCGAAGGGGGCGATTGCATCGGCTTCATCGAACATGGCCACTGGGTCCGCTATGAACAACTCGACTTCGGCGCGGGCAGCACCCAGATCGAGATCCGCGCCGCCTCGGCAGCCGGCGGCGGCCTGATCGAGATTCGTCTCGACGCGCCGGATGGCGAACTGCTGGGCACCTGCCCGGTCGGGCACACGGGGGACTGGCAGTCCTGGTCGTCCTTCACGGCCCCGCTCAAACCGGTGACCGGCAAGCGGTCCGTCTGCCTGGTGTTCAAGGGTCCGCCGAACCCGGCGCTGAACCGCCAGCTGTGGTTCTCGCAGGTGGACGCGACGCACACCACGATCTGGGCCCAGTTCGCGGCGGTCGATCCGAACGAGCAGTTGGTCGAGATCAACGTGCGGCGCACCGTGTTCTATCCCGACCAGCCGGGGCGGAACTACATCACGGTGCGGGGTTTCACCATGCGTCATGCCGCGACGCCGTGGGCGCCTCCTACCGCCGAACAGGTCGGGCTGGTCGGCACGCATTGGAGCAAGGGCTGGATCATCGAAGGCAACACCATCAGCCACTCGGTCTGTGTCGGGGTCGCGTTGGGGAAGCACGGCGATCAATTCGACAACACGTCCGCCAATTCCGCGGAAGGATACGTCAAGACCATCGAACGCGGCCTGGCCCGCGGCTGGAACAAAGAGACCATCGGCCACCACATCGTGCGCGACAATGTCATCTCGCACTGCGAGCAGGCCGGGGTGGTTGGTAGCCTGGGGGGCGCGTTCAGCGAGATCACGGGGAACACGATCCACGACATCCATGTACGCAGGCTGTTCACCGGCGCGGAGATGGCGGGCATCAAACTGCATGCCGCCATCGATGTGATGCTGCGCGGGAACCACATCTACAACACCTGCCTGGGGCTGTGGCTGGACTGGATGGCTCAGGGCGCACGGGTCTCCGGGAACCTGCTGCACGACAATGGCCAGGACCTGTTCGTGGAGGTCAATCATGGCCCGTTCGTCGTGGACAACAACCTGTTCCTCTCCCCCAGCACGCTGCATGACCGCTCGCAGGGCGGGGCCTACGTGCACAACTTGATCGTCGGCAGCATTTACGTGTGCCCGTATGACGAACGTCAAACGCCGTTCCACAAGGCTCACTCCACCGAGCTGGCCGGCATGCATGACAATCCGAGCGGCGACAGCCGCTACTACCACAATCTGTTCGTGCAGAAGGGGGATTTGAGCCAGTACAACGAGGCACGCATGCCGGTCTGGATGGACGGCAACGTCTTTCTCCACGGCGCCAAGCCGTGCCAGTGCGAGCAGGATCCACTGGTGGTCCCGGAATTCGATCCGGCGGTCCGGCTCAGTCAGCAGCCGGACGGGCTGTATCTGGAATTCGCGTTCGACCCGGCCTGGATCGCGGCGCGCCAACGGACTCTGGTCACCACCGCCCTGCTGGGCACGGCGGCCATTGCTGGCGTGCCGTACGAGAACGCCGACGGCTCGCCCCTGGCTATCGACACCGATTTCCGTGGCGTGGCGCGCAGCCAAGCGAACCAGACCCCCGGTCCCTTCGAGAGACCTGGGTCGGGTAGGCTTGCCGTGAAGATCCGCTAGGGTCCCCGGCACTCCTGCCGGGGCGGCCGGCACCGATCTACCGACCAGACCAGACCGGGCTCAGATCATCTTCGTCATGCCCGGTATGGCGATCGGGTACAGGCCGTCGGGGCCAGGGGTGACGGGTGGCTCCATGTCCAGCCGGACTTCGCCCGCGGGTGCGATCGCGTGCTTGGAGTTGAGTCCTTCCTCCCAGGTGATCGGCTGGCCCGTGTACACGGCCATCTGGCCCAGCACGGTGCCCAGCGTCGACATCGCCAGCTGCTTGCCGCGCTGGAACGGTGCCCCGTCGCGGATCGATTTCAGGAACTCCATGTGCTCCTGCCGGTAGGGCGAGACCTTCGACGCTTCTTCGTCCGCTTTCCAGGTTACATTGCCCTTCAGATCGGTGAACCGCGGCGGCGCGAAGGCCGCGAACATGCATCGTCCCTTGGTGCCGTGGAACACGTCGATGTTATTGCCGAAGCAGCCCACAGCAGTCCGCACGGCACCGTAGATCTTGCACCCGTCGGCAAACTCGTAGATCAGCGAATGATGATCGAACGACGTCCCCATTTCCGGCTGGAACTGTGTCGACCGCCCGCCGAGCCCGTAGACCTTCACCGGCGACTCGTCACGCATGGCCCACAGCGCCGAGTCCAGGTTGTGGATCAGCGACTGGGGGACGTCGTCCCCGGAGAGCCAGGTGAAGTGGTACCAGTTGCGGAACTGATACTCCATTTCGCTCCAACCCGGCTGCCGCGCGACGAGTCCGTACGGGGCGCGGAGGAAGTCACACTGGATCGCCACAATCTCGCCGATTTCGCCGTTGTGCATGCGTTCTACCGCCGCTCGCCGCCCCAGGTGATAGCGGTAGGTGAGCCCGGCCAGCACGCCAGTGCCGTTCTTCTTGGCCAGCTCGTCGGCCTCCAGCAGTTGATGCACGCCCGCGACGTCGATGGCGGCCGGCTTCTCGACGAACACATGCTTCTTCGCTTCCACTGCGGCCAGGGCGTAGGGGGCGTGGAATCGCGAAGCGCAGGCGATCAACACCACGTCGCTGTTGTCGATCACCCCCTTGTATCCGTCCAGGCCGGCAAAACGCCGCGCCGGATCTACCTGGACCTGGTCCCCGAACTCCGCGGTCAGATTGTTGACGCTCGCCTCGATCTTGTCGGCAAAGACGTCGGCCATGGCCCACAGCCGCGTGTTGGGATCCCCCGCCAACGCATCAGCCGCCGCACCTGATCCGCGTCCGCCACAGCCGATCAGTCCGATCTTGATCGTGTCACTCCCCGCGGCATGAGCGCTGCGGCCGATCGCCAGTTGCGTGCCTGCTGCGGCCGAGGCGAGCAGTACCGACTTGGCGAGGAACTTGCGGCGCGATTCACGGGCAACGGTAGTCACGGCGGCGTGCTGAGACATGATGGCTCCTTCGAGGCAGGTGGGAAGATGGTGGATCCGCGCGGATCTCGTGGATGGAACATTGACGTCTGCATCCATTAGTGTAACCATGGAAACGCCCGCTGACCAACCGGCTTGCCAGGGGCGGTTGGATGTCAACTACCGGCCGATCGGCAAGGCGGCTGGATCGAGCACCGCTCATGACGAACCATCTGCGCATTGACGGCTCGCACGGTGAAGGCGGCGGCCAGATCGTCCGCTCGGCGCTCGCCCTGTCACTGGTGACCGGCCGGCCGGTCACGGTCGACAACATTCGCGCCGGGCGCACCCGTCCCGGTCTGATGCGTCAGCACCTGACGGCCGTGCAGGCGGCCGTGGAGATCTGTACTGGAGCAGTGACGGGCGCCCGGCTCGGCGCGCTGTCGGTCACGTTCGAGCCGCAGCCCGTGCGTCCCGGTTCGTACTGCTTCCGCGTCGGCACGGCCGGGAGCGCGACACTGGTGCTGCAGACGGTCTTGCCCGCCCTCCTGATCGCCGACAGCCCGTCCCAGCTGACGCTGCAGGGCGGCACAGACAATCCCTGGGCGCCCCCGTACGACTTCCTACGACAGGCCTTCCTGCCGCTCCTCAACCGCATGGGGCCGCGTGTGACGGCGAGTCTGGAACGGCGTGGATTCTATCCGGCCGGCGGCGGACAGTTCACGGTGACGGTCGAGCCGTGCGCGCAGCTCGCCGGCTTCCAGCTGCGCGATCGCGGGCCGCTGGTGTCGCATGCCGCTCGGGCGCTGGTGGCGAACCTGCCCCGGCAGATCGCCGACCGGGAAGTGCAGACCGTCCTGGCGAAACCGGGTTGGGATGCGTCGTGTGGCACAGCCGAACAGGTCCCAGCGCACGGGCGCGGCAACGTCGTCCTGGTCGAACTCCACAGCCAGTATGTGAGCGAGGTGTTCACCGGGTTCGGCCGGCTCGGTGTCCGCGCCGAACGTGTCGCGGCCGACGTCGCGCAACAGGTGGCGGACTACCTGGAGTCTGGCGCGCCGGTGGGACCGTACCTGGCGGACCAGCTGCTGCTGCCGCTGGGCGTCAGCGCCTGGCAAGCCGGTGCGGCGGACCGCCACCGCGGCGGATCGTTCTGCACGGTGCCGCTCACCCGTCATGCGCTCACCCACATCGACCTTCTGCGCCGCTTCCTGGAGATTGACATTCGCGTGGCGGCAGCGGACAACGGGAGGACGTGCTGCGTCAGCCTGCTCCCGCCCTGAACAGAAGGGAGTCAAAGGAGTTCTACATCATGCGAGAAACGAAACCACTGCGGTCACGATTCCTGGTGTGCGGCGTCATCGTCTGCGGGTGGCTGATCCACGCGCAGGCGGCCGTCCCCGCGACGACCTATTACATCGACGGCGTGGCGGGCCAGAACGAACGGTCGGGCACGTCAGCCGAGACGGCCTGGCGCGACTTCACGAACGTCAACGGCAAAACGCTCGGTGCCGGCGACAGACTGCTGATCAGACGCGGCAGCGTCATCAATCAGGAGTTGGAGGTGTCGGCCCGCGGTACGCCGGAGGCGTGGGCGGAGATCGGCGCGTACGGGGCCGGTCCGCGCCCGCTCATCCGCCGCAACTGGCACATCGACGAGCGCTGCGTCCTGGTGCGGGATCCGGATTATCTGCGCATCGCCGGCCTGGCGGTGAGTTGTGCGGCCAAGGGGTTGGTGGTCACCTACACCCAGCCGGGTCACGCCGGGCTGGTCATCGAGGACTGTATTGCGTATCACATCGAGGGGCTCTATCGCCCCAACAGCAGCGGCATTCCGGAATGGCGTGACCGCCCCGGTCCGCAAGGGGATGGCTTGAACAGCTCGGCCGGGATTGGCGTGGTGGGTGCCGCGGGCCGGGACATCATCGTGCGTGACTGTGAGATGTTCCACACGTCGTGGGGGTTCTTCGTCGTGGGGGACGACGTGACGTTAGACCGCATCTACTGCCATCACTGCTATGCCCACAACACTTCGCCACACCCGGCCGCGGTCCGGCTCCGGAACGCGGTCATGCAGAACTGTGTGCTGGACGCTTCCGGAGGGCACGCGTTCGCTGGCACGATGGGCATCATGCTGGTGGACACGAACGACTTCACGATCCGCAACTGCACCTTTCGCAACATGCCGGACTCGGGCAGCCATGACGAAGGGGGTATCGATTTCGAGAGCCGCGGCGATCGCTGCATGATCGACGCCTGCACGTTCCAGAACAATGCCGGTGCGGCGATCGAGGTGTTGGGGCTGTCGTCGCCGCAGCCGACGAACGTCGAGATCCGCAACTCGCGGTTCATCCAGAACAACTGGGCCCACAAGCTGGGCCCCGGTGAGATCTACATCTGGGGAAAAAGCCAACCGCAGGATCCCAAGGTGTGCTGCAGCAACGGAGTGATCCGCGACAACGGCTACGTGCTTCTGCCGGGGGTGGAGTTCTTCGTGAACGAGGCCCCCACCCTGACTGACTGGGCGTTGGAGAACAACAGGTCCTATGCCACTGTGGAAGAGCTGGACCGGGCCATGCCGCTGAATCACCCGCCGGTCGTCGAGGCGGGGGCGGACATCTCGTCGGACGAGTGCACGGTATCGCTGGCCGGCGTGGTGCGCGACGACGCCCGTCCCGCTGGCGGCCGCGTGGCGGCGCGCTGGGAAGTGCTCGAAGGCGCTGCAGACGTTGCGTTTGACGAGGCCACATCGCCTGCCACACAAGCGACCTTCGGCGCGCCGGGTGATTACCTGCTGCGGCTGGTGGGGGACGACGGCGAGCTGTGGACGAGCGATATGGTCGTCGTCCACGTGCTGCCCCCCGGCGGCGCGCTGGCCAGGAGTTGGGAGTTCAATCAGCAGCTCGACAAGGAGGGTTGGGCGGAAGTCGACCTGGGCACGCGGGAGCGGGAGGAGAAGCACCCGACCTGGCCGTGCAAGTCACAGCCCGTGATGTATGTGTCGGGCGGCTACTACGTCTTCGCGGTGGAGGATTCTGCCAGCGCTCACCTGCTGTCTGCCGATCAACTCGACGTCGATGTGACCGCCCATCAGACGATTCGGATCCGGTTCCAGAACCACACGTCAGCCACATCGATGCGTTTTGCCTTCACTACGGCTGCGGAACCCGCCTGGGACGCGGCCAGATCCCAACGCTTCGACGTGGTGCCGCACGACAGCGGCCCGCGCGAGTACGCCATCGATATGTCGTCTGTGCCAGGCTGGCGGGGTTCCCTGAAACAACTGCGGCTCGACCTGACACCCGACGCGGCCCCGGTGACCGGGACCTGCCGGATCGATTACATTCAGATTGTCCATTCCAGATAGTTGACACGAACACCACGCCGCCCCTCGACAACGGAGAAAGGTCACATGATTCGCTGCGATTTCATCTTAATCGCGCTGTGCGCGGTCTGGGCATGCGCACCCGGAGCGGTTCGCGGAGCAGACCAGGCGGAGATCGAGACACTGCTCAAACGCGACATCATCGGCGGCGACTTGTCGATGGCAGAAGTCCAGTGGTACTGTGACGAGCGTGTGCCGGCCATGCCTCCGGTGACGACGGTCGAGCAATGGGAACAGGAGGCGGAGCGGATCCGCGCGGCGGTGCTGGAACGCATCGTCTATCGTGGAGCAGCGGCCGGCTGGCGCGACGCGGAGACGAAAGTCGAGTGGCTCGACACCATAGATGGTGGCCCCGGCTATCGGATCCGCAAGTTGCGTTACGAGGCGCTCCCCGGCCTGTGGATTCCTGCGCTGCTGTACGAGCCGGAGCAACTGACCGGCCAGGTGCCGGTGATTTTGAACGTCAACGGGCACACGCCGCTGGGCAAGCAGTACCCGCCCAAGCAGATCCGCTGCATCAATCAGGCGAAACGCGGCATGCTGGCTCTGAACATCGAGTGGGTCGGGATGGGGCAGCTCGCCGGACCCGGCTTCAACCACGGGCACATGAATCAGCTGGACCTGTGCGGCACCAGCGGCCTGGCTCCCTTCTATCTGAACCTGAAACGGGGCCTGGATGTGCTGCTGAGTCTGGAACACGCCGATCCCCGCCGCGTGGCGGTCACCGGACTCTCGGGTGGAGCCTGGCAGACGATTGTCATCAGCTCGCTTGACAAGCGGGTCACCTTGACCAATCCGGTGGCGGGTTTTTCGAGCATCAAGACCCGGGTGTGGCATCTGAAGGACCTGGGCGACTCGGAGCAGATGCCCAACGATCTGGCCACCATCTGCGATTACACTCACCTGACTGCCATGATGGCGCCGCGGCCCACCCTGTTGACGTTCAACCTGCACGACGACTGCTGCTTCGAAGGGTCCTACGCGCTCGAACCTCTGCGCGCCGCGGTGCAGCCCATCTTCCAGCTCTACGGCCAGGCGGAGTCGCTGCGGTGGCATGTCAACGACGACCCGCCCGCGAAGCACAATTACGAGGTGGACAACCGCCAGCAGAACTACCGCTTCCTGGGCGACTTCTTCTATCCGGGTGAGGCGGCATACGACGCGCGCGAGATTCCTTCGGATGATGAAGTCAAGTCGGAAGAGGCCCTGCACATTCCGCTGCCCGATGACAATCTGGACTTCAACAAGTTGGCGCTCGGTCTGAGCCGCGATCTGCCGCGGGAGGGCACGCTACCGACTGACCCCGCCGCGGCCAGCGCGTGGCAGCGGTCGCGCCGCGCGGTGCTGCGCGATGTGGTGCGTGCGAAGGACTACCAGGTCGCCGCCGGCGATGTCGCGCGCGAGGAGAAAGAAGGGGTCACCGTGACGTTCTGGAAGTTGCGGATGGACAACATCTGGACGGTCCCGGCCGTCGAGTTCGTTCCGGACGCGCCTCAGCAGACGGCGATCCTGGTCGCCGACCAGGGGCGGCAGAGCACGGCGGCTCAGGTCGCAGAACTGCTCGCCGCCGGCTATCGCGTCATCGCCGCCGATCCGTTCTACTATGGCGAGTCGAAGCTCGCGCAGCTTGACTACCTGTTCGCGCTGCTCGTGGCCGGGGTAGGGGACCGCCCGCTGGGCTTGCAGGCCAGCCAGCTGGCGGCGGTCGCCCGCTGGGCGGCAACGCACCGTGCCGCCGGCCCCGTGCAGCTCGTGGCAGTCGGTTCCCGGTGCAGCGCCGCCGCCTTGATCGCCGCCGCGCTGGAGGACCAGGCGGTCCACAGTGTTGCGCTGCACGGATCGCTGGGCAGCCTGAAAGAGGCGTTGGAACAGAACTGGGGAGTCCAGGAGCGGCCCGAACTGTTCTGCTTCGGCCTGCTCGAGTCGTTCGACATCAAGCAGTTGGCGGCCCTGTCGGCACCGCGGCCGGTGCAGTTTGTCGCACCGAGCGACCGGGCGAAGAGCGAGTTGGCCGAGTTGGCGGACTGGTATCAGTTGTGGGGAGCTGACGTCGATCCGCTGCGGAACTGAGCCCCCGATGCGCAGCGGCGGGGAGGCGGTGTCAGGCGGCGGGAAGGCGTACACGAGGTGAGCCGAGCATGTCCGAAGTGTCGATTGTGATCCCGGCCTACAACGAGCAGGAAGCGATTCGCAGCGTGGTAACACGTCTGCGCGAGGTGCTCCAGGCGGCTGGCATCATGCACGAAATCCTCGTGGTGGACGACGGGTCGAGCGACGCGACGGCCCGCGCGGCGGCCGAGGCAGGCGCGACGGTGGTCCAGCATCCGCAGAACCGGGGCTATGGCCGCAGCCTGAAGACCGGGATCCTGGCGGCGCGGTACGATCGGATCGCGATCACTGATGCCGACGGGACGTATCCCGCCGACCGGCTGCCCGAGTTGATTGCGTTGAGCGATCGGTTCCACATGGTCGTTGGTGCGCGCACCGGGAGGTACTATCGCGGCACGGTGGTCAAGCGTCTGGGGCGGTTTTTCTTCCGGCTGTTGAGCGAATATGCGGCGGGGCAGCGGATCGCCGATATCAACTCCGGCATGCGCGTGTTTCACCGGCACGACGTGCGGCGGTTCTTTCCGCTGATCTGCGCGGGCTTCTCCTTCACGACCACCACGACACTGGTCTACCTGCTCAACGATCTCTGCGTGCACCATGTCCCGATCGACTACCAGTGCCGCAAGGGCTACTCCAAGGTCAACCATTTCCGCGACACCTTGCGCGCCCTGCAGATCATCGTCGAAGCGATTCTCCGCTACAATCCGATCAAGATCTTCCTGCTCCTGGCGTTCCCCTTCGTGCTGCTGGGCGCCGGGCTTCTGATCGGCGCGGTGGCGGGCCGCAGCTGGCCGGCCGCGTTTTGTGCCTGCGCG
>DAISIS010000184.1:0-10102 GCA_036821925.1 Pirellulaceae bacterium | reverse complement strand
GCTCCAGAGTTGGGTCGACAAGTATCCGATCGTGTCCATCGAAGACGGCTGCGCCGAAGATGACTGGGACGGCTGGAAGCTGCTGACCGACGCCATTGGCTCACGCGTCCAGATCGTCGGCGACGACCTGTTTGTGACCAATACGCAGCGGCTGCAGCGGGGCATCGACCAGGGCATCGCCAACAGCATTCTGATCAAGGTCAACCAGATCGGCTCGCTCACCGAGACCATCCAGGCGATCCGTCTGGCGCAGCGGAACAACTACACGACCGTCACGAGCCACCGCAGCGGTGAGACGGAGGATGCGACCATCGCCGACCTGGCCGTCGCGCTGGGAACCGGTCAGATCAAGACCGGCTCGGCCTCCCGCACCGACCGGATGGCGAAGTACAATCAACTGCTGCGGATCGAAGAGGAACTGGGGGACGCCGCCCAGTACGGGGGCCGGCTGTTCCGGCGCCAGAAATAACCAGCAGTCAGAGGTCTGGCTGCCACCCCTGGCCGGTGGCAGCCGCCGGGAGTCGAGTGGCCCATGACCTGGATCGTCGAAGAACCGTTGTACATTGCGATCCTGGGCCTGATGACGCTGGCATTCGTCGGTTTCGCGTGGATGCAGACCGGCAGCCGTACACTGCTGCACGCCGCGATCGGCACGGCCGCGCTGACGCTCGGCCTGCTGCTGCTGGAGCACCTGGTCCAGACCGATCCGGAGCAGATCGAGGCAACGATACGCCACATTGCGCGCGACATCCAGCAGAACGACCACGACGCGGTCTACGCCCATATCGATCCCGCGGCACGGGAGACGCTGGCGCTGGCCAAACGCGAACTGCCGCGCTATCGGTTCAGCCGCGCCACTGTCAAGCGGAACGTGGAAATCGTCCTCGACCAGCGCGCCAACCCGCCCACGGCCCGCGCCTCGTTCAACGCGCGGGTGGACGTCCGCGAAGCCGATTCCGGCCACCCGTGGCAGGCGGCCGGTTTCGTCGAGGTGGTGATGCGCAAGGTGAACGACCAGTGGATGGTGGCCGAGTGCAGGTACGAAGAACCCACGGCCTCGCTGCGCCGCCGGTAGCGGGCACGCCTGCGCGCGACCGGCGCACCACCCCCTCAACGGTCCCGCGGTGACGGCGCTGGCCCTGGCCCCCCCCCCGGCACTGGCCCGCTGCGCGCGTCGCGCTGGCGCGCACGATACGGATCGTAGTAGTCGTCCGCCTGCGGGGGAGACACCGGCCCGCCGGATGGCCCCAATTGCCCGGCCGCGCCGGGCCCGCCAGGACCCGGTCCCCACGGGCCGTACGGGCCGTACGGCACCGGGTATCCCAGGCCGGCGAACGGAGGTCCCCACAGCGCGTAGGGCACGGAATAGGGTCGATACGGGAATCGCCATTCGCCGTAGGGGCGCACGGGCCGTCCCCACTCTTCCACCACATGCATGTGGTCCATACTGGTCCCGGCCTGAATGCTGCTGCGCGTGTGCCGGTAGCCACTCTGCAGGTAGTCCGTACGCGCAAACGTATAGAACGGACCGATCGGTGTGTACTGATCGACGCGCTGGCCGGTCTGCGGATCGTGCGTGTAGTAGGAAGGCGCAGTAATCCACTCAGCGCCGCAGCAGGCGCTGCAAATCGCCGCGCCCAGTATCAGGGACTCAAGTTGCACATCTCGTTTCATGGGGAGGACGCCTGCACCAAGTAGCTCATCAAGAGGGGTCATCAACCGCGACGGTCGCCCCCACCCCCGTGTCGGACTTGCGTGGTTCCTTAATCTGAGATTTGTGAGTCTGCGGTTCGCAACTCGTCATTCGTGATTCGTCACTCGTCATTCGTCATTCGCGTCGTGTGTGGGCGGGGCAGACGTTCCCGCCAGCCGCCCCGGCCGGGACCGCTTTCTCAGGGGGTCGCCGGCTTCTCCACCATCAGTTCACCCGCTTCGGAATCGAACACGTAACGCTGGCCTGCGGGCAACTTGGGCAGCTGGATCTGATTGGCCCGGATCACGTACTCCATGAACTCCGCATGTGATCGGATCCTGCGGCCCTGGGTAGCCTCGTACAGCTGGACTGCGTGGGGCACCGACACTTCGAACACCAGACGCTCCTGAGCGCTGAACAGCGCGCGGGCCGGGGTGACGATCATCTGGACCAGCTTGGGGTCCTGCAGACCCTGGCCTGGCGCACCCACGCCGACCTGGGCCGGCACCCGCGTGGTATCGACCACGCGCGCCGGTCCGCCAAGCGGGTCGGGCGTCAGCTGCATGCTGCCGCCGCGCTGGTACGGCGGTTCCGGGCCCTTTTCCGGCGGTGGCGGCGGGAGGGGCGGTGCCAACGGTTTCTTGAGAATGAACTGCGGTGGTGTCTGCTGCACGGCCGGCGGTTTCTCACCGCAACCTGCAACCAGCACGGCGCACCCCATCAGACCAACCACAAGCCTACGCATTGCTGTCTCGCTCCTGCCGTTAACGTATGCTCCAGTCAAACATCCAGTTCGCCATGTCCGCCATGGCCGTCCGCTGCGTCATGTCGTACTGCAACGGAGTCAGGGTCACACAGCCATCCTCCAACGCGGACAGATCCGTCTCGGCATCCGCCGGTCGCAGCGCCGGGTCGTGTGCCGCCCAGTAGTACGTACGGCCGCGCGGATCCTGGCGTTCGATGAAGCGTTCGCCATACCGCGCAATGCTCATCGGTACCACCCGCAACCGGGTTGGTTTTCCAATGGCGGCTGTCGGAATGTTCAGGTTGTAGAGCTGCGGCTCCGGACGCTTCTGCGCCAGAATCTGCTGGATGACCGCCCCGGCGATGGCCGCCGCCTGCTCGTAGGGCGCCTGCTCGTCGAACTCCAGCGAAACCGCCACGCTCGTGATCCCGAAGAACGCCCCCTCGATCGCGGCCGCAACGGTTCCCGAGTACAACACGTTGATGCCGGCATTCAGCCCACCGTTCATGCCGCTGACCACGAGGTCGGGGCGGCGCGGACAGAACTTCAGGATGCCGATCTTCACGCAGTCGGCCGGACTCCCTTCGACGGCCCACCCGCGCCGCCGCTGGCCGTCGTAGACCTCCTTGCAGATCAGCGGGCTGAGGAACGTGATCGAGTGCCCCACGCCGCTCTGTTCCGTCGCCGGTGCCACGACCGTGACGTGGCCGAGCTGCTGCAGCGCGCGTTCGAGCGATTCCAGGCCGGGGGCGTAGATCCCGTCGTCGTTGGTCAGCAGTATCTCCATCTCCACGATGTCCGACCATCCCTTCTCCGTTGCGTCCGCCATGTGCTGCGAGGCTTCGTTTCATAATAGTCACATGCCGGCGGGCGTTCAACGCGGCCGCGGCCGCAAAGCACGTTCGGGAAACGGATTGCGACGAATGGCCCGATTGTTCCAGTTGTGCCGCGCGGGTGCCGCCAGGGTGGTCGCTGCGGTGTGCGGACGGGGGTGTCCCGCGGTCGGCGGCGGGCCAGCCGCGTGGGCCGGCGGCCGGCGGCCGATCGCAAACCGCCCGGCCGGCCCCGCTGTGCCCCTGGAGGTTTCCGGTTGCCGCGCCTATAATCCGCGGTTTCGTGTCTTGTTTCCCGCCCCGTTCGCGGCGCGGGACTCGTGCCTCCGGTGATCTCACAAGTGGCGACGGCTGGACCGCAGGGACCCAGGGTGATGGGCAGCTATCGGCAGGGGGCCGCTGGGCAGGCGTCGCCCAGCGCACGTGAGCGCGTCCTGGTGCTCGATTTCGGTTCGCAGTATGCCCAGCTCATCGCCCGGCGGGTGCGGGAGCAGCACGTGTTCTGCGAGATCGTGCGGCACGACATCTCGATCGAGCAGGTGCGGCAGCACGCGCCGACCGGGCTGATCCTGTCGGGCGGTCCCTCGAGCGTGTACGAGGGGAGCGCGCCGACGTGCGATCCGCGACTGTTCGAACTGGGGCTGCCCACGCTGGGCATCTGCTACGGCATGCAGCTGGCCTGCCAGGCACTCGGCGGGCGCGTCGACCGTGCCAGCGCACGCGAGTACGGCCCCAGCCGCTGCCTGCTGCTTGAAAAGTCCGAGCTCTTCGACGGTCTCCCCGAGGAGATCGACGTGTGGATGAGCCACGGGGATCAGGTCACGGGGGTGTCCCACGAGTTTCTGCCGATCGCGCGCACGGCCACCTGCCCGATCGCGGCCGTCAAACACCGGCGGCTGCCGGTCTACGGCCTGCAGTTCCACCCGGAGGTGACGCACACGCCATTGGGCGGCCTGCTGCTGCGGAACTTCCTCATGGCCGTCTGCAACTGCCGCGGCACCTGGCGGCTGGGTGACTTCGCCCAGGAGACCGTCGACCAGGTGCGGCACCGCGTCGGCCGGGCCCGCGTGATCTGCGGTCTGTCGGGGGGCGTCGATTCGTCGGTCACTGCCGCGCTACTCTACCAGGCGATCGGCACGCAGTTGTCCTGCATCCTCGTGGACAACGGTATGCTGAGAAAGGATGAAAAGGCGGCCGTGATCGCCGAGTTTTCGCGGCATTTCCGCACCGACCTGCACGTCGTGCAGGCCGAAGAACGGTTCCTGGCGAGCCTCCGGGGCGTCCAGGACCCCCAGGAAAAACGGCGGCGGATCGGCCGCTGCTTCATCGACTGCTTTGCCCAGGAAGCCACCCAGATCCAGAACGCGCGGTTCCTGGCCCAGGGTACGCTCTACCCGGACGTCATTGAGAGCGGTGCCGCACCCGACGGGCCGGCCGCCACGATCAAACTGCACCACAACGTGGGGGGCCTCCCCGCGGAACTCCAGTTCGAGCTGATCGAGCCGCTGCGGGATCTGTTCAAAGATGAGGTCCGCCGACTGGGACTCGAACTGGGACTGCCCGACGACATCGTCTGGCGCCACCCGTTCCCCGGACCCGGCCTGGCAGTCCGCTGCCTGGGCGAGGTAACCCGGCAGCGGCTCGAGGTGCTGCGGGAAGCCGATTCAATCGTGGTGAACGAGATCAAAGCTGCCGGACTCTATCGCGATACCTCGCAGGCCTTCGCCGTCCTGCTGCCGGTTCAGAGTGTGGGAGTGATGGGCGACGCGCGGACGTACGAAGATGCCGTCGTCATCCGCTGCGTCAACACGGATGATTTCATGACGGCCGACTGGAGCCGGCTGCCGTACGACCTGCTGGCCCGCATCTCGACCCGGATCATTAACGAAGTGCAGGGAGTCAATCGCGTCACGTACGACGTCAGTTCCAAACCGCCCGCGACGATCGAGTGGGAATGATCGCCCGCCCGCGCTGTTGCTGGCGTCTGCGGCCCCCAGAGAAACAACGCGGGGGACGCCCCCGGGGGAAGCCCCCGGTGCGAGACACGGGGAAGAGACACACACGCATGGTGAGCAACGACTTACGAGCGCAAAAGAGAAGGTGCCAGGAACCTGTTGGGCGAGATGGTTCCTGGCACCTCTTGTGGGTGAGAACTCAGCCGCGGGGAACGACCGGGTCCTCGAGGTGCGCGGATGCTCGTTCCAACGCCGGCTTGCGGGGCGAGCACAGTGAAGGCTCGATGCCGGTTTTGGTGAGCGGCTGGCAAGTGAAGTACGCGGAAGTTTGCCGGTATTACGCATCGGCCTGGGGCAATCGGTGCAACCAGGATTTTCGGAGGGCCATGCATAGCCGTCAAACGCCGCACGCTCACCGCAATCGATAACGTCGCCGCAGATCCTCCATTGTCACAGGCAGGCCAGTATGGGGAAGCAGTACATCTTCACGATCGCGTCGCTCACGAGGAAGCATGGCAACAAGGAGGTGCTCAAGGACATCTGGCTCGCGTTCTATCCGGGTGCCAAGATCGGGGTGCTGGGCCGCAACGGCGCCGGGAAGAGCACCCTGCTGCGGATCATGGCTGGAGAAGACACGCAGTATGACGGCGAAGCGCGGCTGACCGACGGCTTCGCGCGCGGGTATCTGCCGCAGGAGCCGCGTCTGAACGCCGACCTCGACGTGTGGGGGAATCTCCAGGAGGCGATCGCCCCGCGGCGGGCCATTGTGGACCGCTACCACGAGATCAGCCAGCAGCTGGCCGAACCGCTGGACGAGCGCAGCATGCAGAAGCTGTGCGACGAGATGGCGCGGCTGCAGGATCGCATTGACGCGGAGAACCTGTGGGAGTTGGACCACGAAATCGAGATCGCCATGGACGTCATGAACCTGCCGCCGCGCGACGCTGATGTCGCGCGCCTCTCGGGCGGCGAGCGGCGGCGCGTCGCCCTGTGCAAACTGCTGCTGCAGAAACCCGACCTGCTGCTGCTGGACGAACCGACCAACCACCTCGACGCGGAAGCGGTGAACTGGCTGGAACGCCACCTGGCGGAGTATCCGGGGACGGTCGTGGCGGTGACCCACGACCGGTACTTCCTCGACAACGTCGCCCAGTGGATCTTGGAACTCGACCGGGGCCGTGGCATTCCCTGGGAAGGCAACTACTCATCCTGGCTGGAACAGAAGCAGACGCGGCTGGAGCGCGAAGAGAAATCCTCGCTGGCGCGGCAGAAATCGCTGCAGCGCGAGCTGGAGTGGGTGCGGCTGGCGCCGCGTGCGCGGCAGGCCAAGAGCAAAGCGCGCATCAAGGCCTACGAGGAACTGGCTGCGCAGGGCTTCGAAGAACGGCTCGATGAATTCGAGCTGCAGATCCCGCCCGGCAAGCACCTGGGGGACCTGGTGGTCGAAGCCAGCCATCTCGGCAAGCGGTTCGATGACACGCTGCTGATCGAAGACCTGTCGTTCCGGCTGCCGGCCGGCGGCATCGTGGGCATCATCGGCCCCAACGGCGCCGGCAAGACCACGCTGTTCCGGATGATCACGGGGGACGCCGAGCCCACCTCGGGCCAGCTCCGCGTAGGCCCCACCGTCGAACTCGGTTACGTCGATCAGAACCGCGACGCGCTGCAGCCCGACCAGACGGTGTACCAGGAGATCTCGGGGGGCCACGACACGCTGGAGATGGGCGGCAAGAAAGTCAACGCGCGTGCCTACGTGTCGCGGTTCAACTTCCGCGGCACCGACCAGGAAAAGAAAGTGGGGGACCTGTCGGGCGGCGAACGCAATCGCGTCCACCTGGCAAAACTGCTGCGGCGCGGCTCCAACGTCCTGCTGCTCGACGAACCGACCAACGACCTGGACGTCGACACGCTCCGCGCCCTGGAGGAAGCCATTCTCAACTACGCCGGCTGCGTGGTCGTAATCAGCCACGACCGCTGGTTCCTGGACCGCATCGCGACACACATCCTGGCGTTCGAGGGCAATGGCTACGTCCACTGGTGCGAAGGGAATTTCGCCACCTACGAACAGCAGCGGCGCGAACGCCTAGGGATCGGCGAGCACGAACCGCAGCGGTTCCGCTACAAGAAACTCAAACGCTGATGCGTCCTGGCCGCGCAATGGCGGCGATCGAGCGGCGGGCAGCCAGGGAGCGGACCGCGGCGCCGGGTCCCCGCGCGCCGCGACCGCGACTTGACCGCTGATCGCCCATGCGTTAGACCATCAGCAACGACAAGTCGCATCGGGGCCCCACCGGGTGCGTGGGGCCGTGGTATCAGGTGCGGCCATAAATGAGGTAGGTGCAAGTGTCCATCACACGGGTCGGTGCCAATCGCAAGTATGCCATGGGCTGGGAGCAGGCGTTCGGAGGCAAGAAAAAAGGGACGGACGCCCAGAGCGCCGGCGCACGCGCAGCGAAGCCGGCCACGGCGTCCGGCAAGAAGACGACGGGCAAGCAGGCCGCGACGCGGAAGTCCCGCTAAACGATGCGGCACAGACACAGCACGCTCATGTTCCCTCATCCCTCTGGAGTTGGACAACCATGAAGATCCACCTGCGTTACTGCGCCGCCTGAAACTACGAGCCGCGTGCCGTCAGTCTGGCGAGCAAGATCCTCTCGGAATTCAAACAGCAATTGCAGGGCCTCGAACTGCAGCCGTCCAGCGGCGGCTGCTTCGAACTGACCATCGACGGGAAACTGGTGTACTCCAAACTCGCCAGCGGCGAGTTCCCGGACGAACAGGCGATGGTCCAGGAAGTGCGCAAGCGTCTGTAGGCCCCCCCGGGCAGACCCGGCAACCGTGCCGGGGCAGACCTGGCAACCGTGTACCCGCCGGCCGCGTGACATCATGCGCGTGACAGGTACTCGCCGGTGCGCGTGTCGACCTTGATGCGTTCCCCCTGCTTGATGTACTCCGGCACCTGCACCAGAATGCCGGTCTCCAGTTTGGCCGGCTTGGTGCGCCCCGTGGCCGAATTGCCCCGCGTGCCGGGATCACACTCGGTGATCGTCAGCTCGACGGCCGTCGGCAGCTGCAGCCCGACACACGCGTCGTTGTAGATCAGCGCGAGCATGCCTTCGAGTTCCGCCGTCACATATTCCATCTCTCGCTCGACGTCCTCCAGGGGCAGGCTGTACTGGTTGAAATCCTCCTGGTCCAGGATGTGGACGTGCGTGGCATCCGCGTACATGAACTTCACGCTGCGGCGGCCGAAATCGGCCTCGTCCAGCGACTCGCCCCCTTTGAGCGTGATGTCCACCTTCTGTTTCGTGACCAGGTTGCGCCCCCGGAATTTGTAGAGCGTGGCCGCACCGCGGGCCGACGGCGTCTGCACATGGACTCCCTCGATCATCACGGGCGCATCCTCAAAATTAACGATCGCCCCGGGTTTGATTTCCTTCGCTTGCATCCGAGTACTCGTGACTACTTTCTTTCGCTCTGAACAGGCTCCCCGCCTTCACAGCACCGTCCCAGCCTGAGGGTCGATGCTCACACCATGGCACAGTTGTGCCAGACACTCCAAGACAATCAGCAACCCGCCCGGGTCGAGAAACCCCTCGTCTTCATCGTCCTCTTCGGAGAGCACAATGCGCTCGAAGTGGTAGATGTCAAACCGCGCATCGCAGCCTTTGAGCAGCTTCCACTTGTGCTGCTCCTCCTTCGTCATCTGGCTCGCCTTCTCCCCTTTGAGCAGCGTCTGCACCTGCTCCTCCACCTCGTCGCCGGCAATGAACGAGATGTCCATCGCCGAGAAGTCGTCGGGAGATATCAGCGTCATCGATTCGAAACGCCCCGCTTCGTCGCAGCGGGTCTCCTGGACCTGAAAACGCGGGCCGAGCGTCTCGAGGGCCTGCAGCATCGCGCCGGCCGACGGCCGGTCCTTCGCGTGAAACAACACGAAGTAGGTGTCGCGCCACCGATACTCTTCGTTCTCAAACAAGGACATGATTTGTTCCTCGACACCGCCGGGATGGTTCAGTCAGGCCCGATCAGTCCCACTCGCCCCCTTCAACCCCCAAACCTCCCTGCCACTGCTCGAGCGCCGCCAGCAGGCAATCGCGTTCGTCCCGCTTCGCCCACACCGATTCCTCCTGTTCGAGCCGCACCTCGTACAGCCCCTCGCACACGCAATCGTCCGATCCGCAGAAATGCGGCACCGCCGAAACCCACATCACGCGATACAGGGGCACGTGCTTATCGTCAACCACGCACAATATGGAGGGCATAGTACTTCCTCGTCAATCAGCTCTGCGCCGGCTGCCGCCGGCCTCGTCTCAATTCAATTATGCTTGCTCCCGGCCGAGTTCGCGCGACCGATTTGTGGCTGCCTCCACCGCAGCCATCGCCGCCGCCCGCCAACCACGGTCCTCCAGGGCCTGCAGCCCCGCGATCGTCGTCCCGCCCGGACTGGCAACCCGGTCCTTGAGCACCGCCGGATGCTCCCCTTGCACCAACACCATCTCCGCCGCTCCCCGCACCGTCTGCGCCGCCAGAGCGGTCGCCACAGATCGCGGCAAACCTACCCGCACACCCCCATCACTTAACGCTTCAATCAATAAATATACATACGCCGGACCGGATCCCGATAAACCGGTGACCGCATCCAGGTGCGATTCCTCCAGCCGGTACGCGACCCCCACCGCACTCATCATCCGCTGCACAACCTCCGCATCTTCCTCCGTCGCCCGCGCTCCAAGCGCGTATGCAGAAGCGCCCTGACCCACCAGGCAGGGGGTATTCGGCATGATCCGCACCAGCCGTTGCGTGCCGAACAGTTGGGTCAGCCGCCCCAGTGTCACGCCGGCCGCTACCGAGACCAGCAAGTGCCGGTCGGTCA
>DAISIS010000183.1:8752-10151 GCA_036821925.1 Pirellulaceae bacterium | reverse complement strand
CGGGCGAGTCAACGGGAAAGGTGCGCCCTTGCCCATTTTCGACAGTGCCATTCGAAGCAGACACAATACACGAGATCGGGAGAAGCCCCCCCGGCGACGGCGGTTTCAGGGCCGTTGGCCCGCAGGATGTGGTGAGACTCTGACCGCACTGGCGGACGCCATTTTAGCGGTCCGGCGCGCAGTCGTTCAAGCCGCGGACCGGGCCAGGTGCGGCGCTCCGCGGCCGGGCTCGGAGCGCGGGGGTGCCCCGCCGCCCCGATTCTCTGTGACTTCGTTGCCGGCCATGCCACGGTCCCGTACAATCGCAGGCGCCCGCCACCCGACTTACTCACCGAGGGAAAGACCGCCGCCATGTCTGCATCGACCACCGCCGCCGCCATGCCAGACCGCCGTCGGCACCGCCTCGCCCGAGGTGCTGCCCTGTTTCTGATCTGTGGGTCCCTGGCAGCCTGGCCGATGGCGGCCGCCCGCGCGGATCGGCTGATCCTCTCGCTCGACGGCCAGTGGGAAATCGCCGACAGCGTGGCAGCCGACGCGCTGCCCGCGACGTTCGCGGCCACCGTGCCGGTGCCCGGCCTGGCCAATCTCGCCGTGCCGGCGTTCGAACAGGTCGATGCGTTTGTCAGCCGCGAGCAGCTGGCCAATCGGATCCGCGCCGGGCTGTCTCCGCCCGAATGGCTGGCGGAGTTCCCCAACGGCAAGGTGGACCAGGACCGCAACTACTTCTGGTACCGCACGGTGTTTCGCGCGCCGGAACAGCGGCAGGTGGCGATCCTGAAGATCAACAAGGCCCAGTTTGGCACCGCCGTCTGGCTCAACGGCCAGAAGCTGGGCGAGTATGCCGGGTGTTTCTCGGCCGGTTACTTTCACCTGGAAGAGGTGATCCGCTGGAAAGCTGACAACACCCTGGTCGTGCGTATCGGCGCCCACCCCGCCGTGCTGCCCGACACGTACCCCGTCGGATCCGATTTCGAGAAGATCAAGTGGACGCCGGGCATCTACGACAGCGTCTCGCTGATCTGCTGTGACAACCCGTTGATCCAGACGATCCAGATTGCACCGCACATCGAGCGGGGCGAAATCACCGTGCAGACCACCGTCAAGAACTGCTCCGACCGGGCAGTGAGGAGTTCCCTCCTGCACGCGGTGAGAACCTGGAAGACGCGCGAGCGGGTGGCGGTCTCCACTCCCCAGCCCATTACGCTCGGCGCAGGTGAAGAACAGGTGATCACCCAGACCATCGCGGTCCCGCACGCGCGGCTGTGGTCCCCCGAAGATCCGTTCCTGTATGAGGTGCGATCCAGCACGGGCGGGGACTCGGTGGCGACCCGCTTCGGCATGCGCGAGTTCCGGTTCGACGCTGCCACCAAGCAGGCCTATCTGAACGGGCAGGTCTACT
>DAISIS010000183.1:0-8652 GCA_036821925.1 Pirellulaceae bacterium | reverse complement strand
ACGACACGCCGGAGATGATTCGGCAGTACAAGGACTGGATGCGCGACAACTGGAATCATCCGAGCGTGGCCGTGTGGGACGCGAACAACGAGACGGAGAACGCAACGTTCCTGGAGGAGATCATCCCCGCGGTGCGGCCGTTGGATCTGTCCCACCGGCCGTGGGAGAACAGCTACAACCCGCCGGCCGATCCAAATGATCCGGTGGAGGTCCATCCCTACCTCATGCTCGAGGGACATCTGGGCACGTTGAAGTTCCAGATGAGCGACCTGGAGACCCGGGATGGAGCGCCCGATCCGGCCGTCCTGCCGTCCGACACCAACCCGCCGCTGATCAATGAGTATGGCTGGCTGTGGCTCAATCGCGACGGGTCGCCGACGCGATTGACCGAGCGGGTTTATGCCCAGCTGATGGGTGACGACACCACAGCGCGCCAGCGGCTGGATATGTGGGCCTATCTGCTGGCGGGCAAGACCGAGTACTGGCGCGCACACCGCAAGTTCGCCGGCATCATCCATTTCGTGTATCTCACCTGCAGCTACCCCGGTGTGTATACCGCCGATCACTTCCAGGATGTGACCCGGCTGGAACTTGATCCCGCGTTCGCCGACTACGTCGCTGAAGCCTTCCGGCCGCTGGGCGTCTATCTCAACTTCTTCCAGCCGACGCTCACGGCGGGCGAAGAACGCACCTTCAAAGTCATGCTGGTCAACGACTACCCGCAGGCTCTCACCGGCACTGTCGTGCTGGCGCTGGAGGACGCAGAAGGGACACCCCTGGTGAATGCTCAGCAACGCTTTGAGATGCCGGCGGCCGGCCACACCAGCGTCGAACTGGCCTTGACCATTCCGGCTGCCGCCGGCCGGTGTACACTCAAAGCCGTCGCGTCACCCGATGGCGAACCGCGGACCGAGCCGACCACCTGCCGGCGCTGGGTTACGATCCAGTGAGTTGCCGACCAGGTGCGGAGCCACCCGAATGCCTGAATGCCTGAACAACTGCAGACCCGAAGACCTCGACCTATCCGACCCGGACAGACGCGGATGAGTTCGCGAATTCCATCCCCCCGATCAACCTCGATCAAGCTGATATGCAAGGAAGGGAATGCCATGAGTGCGCTGCACAGGTTCTGCTGTCTGACGGTGTTCGCCGCGTGTGTCGCGTGCGTCACAGGACGATCCGGTGCTCAGCCGGTGCCGGACCAGCGCACGGCAGAGGAGATCCTCAGGGCCGAGTTCGTGCAGCCACCCGATGCGGCACGACCGTGGGTCTACTGGTTCTGGCTCAACGGCAACATCACTCCAGAGGGGATCGCGGCGGACCTGGCAGCCATGCACCGCGTGGGCATCGGCGGCGCGCTGATTATGGAGGTCGACCAGGGCGCGCCGGTCGGTCCAGTGGATTTCATGAGCGCGAGCTGGCGCGACATGTTCCAGCACGTGCAGCGCGAGGCGCAGCGCTGGGGACTGCAGATCAACATGAATAACGACGCCGGCTGGAACGGCAGTGGGGGACCGTGGATCCAGCCTGCGCAGGCCATGCAGAAGGTCGTCTGGAGCGAAACCGACGTCGATGGGCCAGCGGACTTCGCCGGCACGCTGCCGCAGCCGGAGAAGGTCGCCGACTTCTATCGCGATATCTGCGTGCTGGCCGTGCCGCAGACCGGCGACTATCGCATCGACCGGATCCGGGCCAAGGCCATGTACGAAGTGGGGGGAGTCGGAGCCATCGCGCGGGAGGTCATCCCGGCAGAGCACTGCATCGACCGCCAAAAGGTGGTGACGTTAACCGAGCGGATGAACGAGGACGGACGTCTGGAATGGTCTGTGCCGGCAGGCGCGTGGACCATCCTGCGTTTCGGCCACACCTGCACGGGTGTGGAAAACGCGCCGGCCCCGGCCAGCGGCCGGGGACTGGAATGCGACAAACTCAGCAAGGAAGGGATCGAAGCCCATTTCGCCGGCATGATGGAGAAGTTGGCAGCAGATACCCGGATCGGCCCGGCCATCGGCACGACTGGTCTGGTGGCCACACATATCGACAGCTGGGAAAACGGCTCCCAGAACTGGACCGGCGCCATGCGCGAGGAGTTCCAGCGGCGGCGCGGCTACGACCTGCTGCCGTACCTGCCGGTCATGACCGGGCGCGTCGTCGATACCCTGGAGCTTTCTGAGCGGTTCCTGTGGGACCTGCGGCAGACCGTGTCGGAACTGGTGCTGGAGAACTACGCCGGCCGGTTTCAGCAGCTGGCCCACGCACACGGCATGCGGTTCACCGTCGAGGCCTACGGCTGCCCCTGCGATGCGCTCCCCTTTGCCGGCCAGTCCGACGAGCCGATGGGTGAGTTCTGGACGCCCAGTGGCGCCGCGATCGAGACCTGCAAGACGATGGCGTCCGCCGGCCATGTTTACGGCCAGACCATCATCGGCGCAGAAGCGTTCACCTCGGGTGACCAGGAGAAGTGGCGGGAACATCCGGCCACGCTCAAGGCACTCGGCGACCGCGTGTTCTGCGCCGGAATCAATCGCTTCGTGTTCCACCGCTATGCCCTGCAGCCGTGGACCGAGCAGCGTGCGCCTGGCATGACGATGGGGCCGTGGGGACAGCACTACGAACGCACGCAGACCTGGTGGGAATGGAGCGCTGCCTGGCACCAGTACCTGGCGCGTTGCCAGTACCTCCTGCGCCAGGGGCTCTACGCCGCAGATATCTGCTACGTCCAGGCGGAAGCGCCACCGCAAGGCCCCCGCGACTACCCGCACCGCGGTTACGGCTGGGACGAATGCCCGCCGGAAGTCGTGCTCACACGCATGACCGTCCGCGACCACCGCATCGCGCTGCCGGATGGCATGACCTACCGCCTGCTGGTCCTGCCCGATTCGCAGACCATCACCCCCCGGCTGCTGCGCAAAGTGAAGGAACTGGTGGCGGCCGGCGCCACGGTCATCGGGCCTCGACCGGTCATGTCGCCGAGCCTTGCGGATTACCCCGATGGCGACGCCGAGGTGGTCAGCCTCGCGGCGGAACTGTGGGGCCATCCCGACGGACAGGACGCCCAGCACCACGTGTACGGACAGGGACGCGTGCTGTGGGGCATCGCCCCGGAAGATGCACTGCAGGCCGACGGCGTGCCACCCGATTTCGCCAGCGGCCACGCGCTGCACTACATCCACCGCACCGCCGGCGAACGGGAGTTGTACTTCGTGGCGAATCCACATCCCTACGAGCTGACTGCGACCTGCAGCTTCCGCGTCCGCGGCAAGACGCCCGCGTTCTGGTGGCCCGACTCGGGACGTATCGAACCCGCTGCCGTGTACCAGGAAGACGGCGCAGTGACACACGTCGCCCTGCCACTGCCCGCCACGGGCTCGGTGTTCGTCGTGTTCCAGGATCGACAGGATGGGCCCGATCCGGTCGTGCCCGATCCGGTTGTCGAAGTCCAGCGCGACGGCAAGCTGCTGGTCGCCGCGGCGCCGGTTCCCCCGATCGCCGTCAGCGTTGTCCAGGCCCGCTACGGCGTCCTGGACGATCCGTCACGCACCCGCGACGTGACCCGGAAGGTGCAAGACATCGTGGACCAGGGCACTTACAGCTTTCCCGTGTCCAGCCTGGCCGCACACGACGACCCGGCGGAAGGCACCGTCAAGACGCTCAACGTCGAATACTCGATCGACGGCAAACAGTTCACGGTCCGGGCCACCGACAGGATGACAGTACACCTGACGGATAATGCCGTCCCTGTGCAGATCGAGCAGGCGGATTATGGCGTGCCCGGCGATCCGCAACGGACACGCGATGTGCGCGACAAACTCCAGCGTCTCGTGGACGCCGGAGAGCGCAGTTTCGTGGTGGCCCGGATGGCCGAAGGCGATGACCCGGCATTCATGGTGGTCAAGACGCTCCATGTGGAATTCACGATCAACGGCCAGCAGGGCCGGGTGTCGGGCACCGATCCGGAAATCATCCACCTGGTGCCGGCTTCGGTAATGCAGCCACCCGCGGCGGTCGTGCGCACCGACGCGCGCGGACCGGCCTTCCTCGAGGTGCGTGAACCGGGGGACTACATCTGTCGCTCAGCCGCCGGGAGAAAGGTCGAGTTGAGCGTCAAGCAGGTGACACCGCCCACCCCCCTGCCCGGACCCTGGCAGGTTCACTTCGCGCCCGAGTGGGGAGGGCCCGGAGCCGTCACATTCGATCAGCTCGGGTCGTGGAGTGACCACGCTGACCCGGGCGTGCGATACTACTCCGGCGCGGCGACCTACACGAACACCCTGACACTGCCGGACGAATTGCGGACAACCGGCGACCGCCTTGTGCTCGATTTGGGCAGTGTCCAGGTGATGGCCCGCGTCACACTCAACGGCACCGATCTCGGCACGCTGTGGAAACCGCCGTTCCGCCTGGACATCACCGACGTCGCACGCACCGGGGAGAACGACCTGGCAATCGAAGTAGTCAACCTCTGGCCCAACCGGCTGATCGGAGATGAACAACTGCCGGAGGATAGTGAACGGAATCCGAACGGCACACTCAAGGCCTGGCCACAGTGGCTGATCGAGGGCAAACCCAGCCCGACCGGACGCCTCACGTTCACCAGCTGGCGGTTGTGGAACAAGGACGATTCGCTGCTGCCATCCGGGTTGCTGGGCCCCGTCACCCTGTGCCGAGTGCCCCGGATCCCGATCGCGATCCCGTGATCGTCTCGTGCTGGTCTGCAGGTGACCCCGCATCCGGTTTCGGCATATTGCCGAGACCGGTACCAGTACTGGTACCGTTACCGGTACTGAAAAACACCCGCGGAGTACCTCGCGCGCCATCGTCGGTGTGATACCGGCCGCGGCTGGACGCGGCCTCGATCGACCGCTGGTGCGGCGGTGGCCTTCCCGCTCGGCCGGCGCACCTCGGGCTGGCTGACCCAGGGCTGCGTTGGGTGGCTGCGCCCCCCAACTTGCCCGGGGCTATTTTCGGTCGCCCGCTAGGCGGGCTGCTACGATTCCCGCGTATGCTGCTTCTTGACGTCTTGCGCGCGGACGAGAAAGGGGGAGTGGCACTTGGTGCCGGCCGTAGGGTGTGACCAGCTCGCCGCGGGAACGCATGTCCGATCGCACAACTCGCCGGCGAGCGCCGTCACACCATGCACCTGACACGTGAATGTCACTGAAGGACTGCGCGCCGTGTGCCGGGCGCCTGCCTGTTGTGCCGCGTCTGCGCCGGATAGACTGGAGATGTGAGTTGGATGGTTGCACCTGGCTGGCAGGTCGCCTGCTCCAATCGCTGGTGGGGAACTGGGCTCTGGAGTGTAGATGAATACCGCGACGCAAGAACTACGTTCGGTACTGTTGGGTGTCTTGCTGATGGCTGCAGCGTTGTTTCCGGCCTGCGCGCTTGGTGACAGCGTACTCTCGGATGGGCAGCTCTCGGCCACCCTTTCCGAAGAGGGCACGATTCAGGAAATGACGTGGACCGGCCCGGGTACAGGACCTGTCACGTTCGCCTTTCGTCATGACCAGTATGCAGGCTTCGCCTGGCACGTGTGTGTCGACGGCCAGCGGCACGTTAAGTTGCCATTGTCGCGTGTCAGTCCCGGATCGAATCAATTCGCCCTGACGCAGGACGGCATCGTCTATACGCTCAGCTATGAGTTGCAGCAGGGGCGACTCCAGGTGGTCGCGAGCATCGAGAACGCATCGGGCAGAGTCTTCGCGCCCCAGAGGGCGTTAGTCAACCTGGGTGTGGATACAGAGATGGTGAAGTACCCGCAATGGCGCGAACGGTTTTTTCCGACGCTGCTGCGTTGCGAGAGGACGCATTTCTGGGGTTACTTTATGCGACCCGACGGAGTGGTCCTGGGAGTGGCCTCGCCGGATCCGGTGATTTCCTGGGCGCATGGCTACAATGACGGCGGGCATCGTCTGTTCACCTCCTGCCTCGACTTCCTCCATACGGCACCTCAGCCCGAGCGACATCCTCGCGTTCCGCAATCGCTTGCGCCCGGTGAGTTGCGGCAGTGGCGGGTGTGGCTCGTGCCGCTCGACAGTCTCGCCGCAGTACAACCTGCGCTGGCTCATGCCGCCGGCATCCCGATGATCACGCTCGATCGCCCGACGGTCGCGGAGGGGCAGGGAGTCGCGGGAATCGTGACGTCCCCGGTGGCGGTGAAGTCGGTGAGCGTACGCGCACCGGACGGCGAGTCGCACGAGATCGAACTCCGTGACGGCCGATTCGCCTTTGATACGCCGCAATGCGGTGTCTATACGATTACGCTCACGAGCCAGGACGGCAAGGTGACCGAGGCGAAGGCCGCCCGCCGCGAGCCATGGTCGTGGTATCTGAAACAGGCACGGTCCAACGCCGTGGCCAAACCGCAGAAGGCCTCCACGCACACCGAGAGCTGGTACGGGTTGTTCTCCGGGTATATCGCGCGCAAGTACTTCCCAGACGATGCGCTCGATGCCGCCATTGATGCGAAATGTGCCGAGGTGGCGCCGCTCATGTACGACCTGGCCACGCTGATCCCCAGGTTCCGGCGTATCCAAAACGACGCGTGTTGGGCTTCGCTGCTCGTGGATCGCTACGAGGCTACTGGCGACGTGCGCAGTCTTGAGTTTGCGGCTGCCTTGGCCGACTACCTGGTTGCCAACCAGTCGCCGGATGGCGCGTACCGCAACGGCGATGCGCATTACACGTGCGTGGTGTATCCTGCCAAGTCCATGATGGAAGTCATGGCTGCGGAACAGCCGCTGGCGGAAAAGGACCCGGCATGGCAGGCCCGCTACGACAGGCACGCCGCATCTGTCGGCCGCGCTATGGATGACCTGGCTCAGCGGCTGGACAACATCGGTACCGAAGGAGAGGCCACCTACGAAGACGGCATGATTGCCTGTGCCTACACGCAGCTGGCGATGTACGCGTTGCTGCAGACGGATCCTGTTCTGCGACAGAAGTACCTGGACGCTGCCGAGTCGGTGGCACGGGGACACCGCTGCCTTGCGCAGGTTCTCATCCCCGACTGCCGCATGAACGGCGGCAGCCTGCGTTATTGGGAGTCGCAATATGACATCATGACCTATCCCAACATGATGAGTTCGCCGCACGGATGGAGTGCCTGGCGGCTCTACGGTCTCTGGTACCTCTACCAGTTGACCGGCGAACGGGAGTATCTGCGCCAAGCCATGAACGGGTTGGCCTCATGTGTCCAACTCATTGACTTCGAGACCGGCGACCTGCGCTGGGGGTTCGTACCGGACCCTTGTGTACATGCCCGCGTGTTTGAGCAGGATCCTGCAAATCCGGGCCAGGGTGTGTGGAATGAACGCGTCATTGGTGAACAGTATTTGCCGATGATCAGCGGGTGGTATCGCGCCAAACCCAACGCGTACGTCACCGGCTACTATGGCATGGACGGCAAGCAGGAAGGGGGCTGCTGCGACAACGACGTCCATGAGATCTTCAAATGCCTTGGTGAGATTGCTTTGACCTCCGCCTACGTCGTGGAGAACGCGGACGGCACGATCGAGACCTGGAACTGCGCGGCGAGTGGTGACCGTCATGGAACGGTGGAAATCATGCCGAGCGAGCCGGTCGTCGAGCGAGTCCACGTCAACCTGAAGTCGGCCCGTTCCGTGCGTGTCCGTCTTGCCACAGGCGTCGTGGCTGCGGATTGTCCGGCGGGTATGACGTGGCTGCCCCGGTGATGCCCACGGTTGGACACCAGCGATGAGCTGTGGCAGCCGTCTGTCCTGCCCCAGCCAACCCGGTCATGCGTCCGGACGACGCTTATCGCATTGGATTGGTCCAGGCGCACTTGCCATCCTGATCGACCACTTCCACGCGAATCCAACGGCACTTGGGTTGCTCGCTGCCGAAGTTCCATTGTGCCGTGGTCAGCGTCTGGCCGGCGTCCGCTCGAACGACATGCCCTCCCGCCGCACCGTCAAAGAAGTAACTGATCTGCCGCACAGGGCTGGTCGCGACGCGAATCGTTCCCTCTTCCATGCGGCAGTCTTCGATGATTGGCCCGCAGGAACTGTAGGAGCAGCCGCTTTCGATGGCGTTGAGGACCGCGTTTGTATCCAGCGACGAGGCTTTGATCATGGTCCAGCCCCGGTCGATTTCGGCGGTCGCGTGCACATCGTCGGTGGCTACCGCCGCCACGACCCTGCCCTTGTTGAGCAACTGATCCCAGTGCACCGAGTTGTAGCCTTTGTTCCACCGCAAATGACATACGGCATTGAAGACTTCAATGCCGACATAGCCGCTCACCTCGGTCATCTCTTCGAGCGAGTGCGCTGTCCAGTAGGGATGCGCGTAGATCACCTTGCCGCCAGCGTTGATCACCTGGTCGATCAGTGCCTGGGCAGGCAAGTCGCGGGCCAACTCGAAGGGATGCGGCAGATTGAGGCAGACGAAATGGTGTGCCGGCGCCCCTGTGCCTGTTTGAGGATGCGCCTCCATGCCGCTGATGCAGAGGAACTTGTCGTCGGAAAAGCCGCTCAGGTCGTTCGTCTTCCAGTGGTCGGTGACGGCGACAACGTGATATCCGGCCGCACGGTACTGGGCCAGCCGAGTGGCCACGTTCACATCGCCGTCGGAGGTCGTCGTGTGAACGTGCAGGGCCGCCTTGAACCACTGCCCTTGCTGAGTGAATGGATT
>DAISIS010000182.1:0-10157 GCA_036821925.1 Pirellulaceae bacterium | reverse complement strand
GTGCCGCCCAGCGTTCCCAGGTCGCGCATGGCACGCGAGTCCGGATCCCAGCGGAATGCGTGCGTCGCGCCCGCCGCCGTCTGCGAATGGCCAACAACCTGCCCCGCCGCATTCACGCTCGTCGCAACGCTCGACGCACCGCCCAACGTCCCCAGGTCAACCATGGCGCCCAGCGCCCGACGCACCGGCGCCGCGATCGTGTCGTCAACCTCAAACGGCATACCGCGCACCGCGTCGCGCGCCTGATCGTCACGCACCGCCGTGATCGAATGCTCCGACGCGTCAAGCGGACGCACGTCGGCATGCGGGAACCGGATACCAGTCTCGGCCGGCTCGCGATCAATCACGCCGGCAGACACCACCGGGGCGGCAATGAGATATGCTGCCAGCCATGACAAGACGGAACTTCGTGTGCGCATGATGCTTCTCTCTGAAAAGCCCGCGCGTCACGTGGCCCCTGCAGACCTCACATCGTCGTCAGACGAACCCAGCCGGCTGTTGCCCGGCCGATAGAGCGGAAGTGATTGTGGGGAAAGGACCCGTGACGCCAGAGCCCAACCTGACCGGCCTAAACCCTGAACACCCAGTCTAACTACCCAGCATAATCACCCCCTGCAGGCTACTCAACCAAGTTGCGCCAGCTTACCGGAAGTTGTGGTCCGCAGCCGCCGGGCGCGTCCGGTAATGACGGCATTTCCCCATATCTGGGGGCCCCGGCCATCGGCCAGCCGGTCGGCCGACTTTTGTTGTAGAATGGAGTGCCCCGCGTCGAGCAGGGTGAGTGTCTGGCAGGCGGCAGGCGGACACCGCAAGAGGATCTGTTCGAGCGGGGAGGGTCCCTCGATCCACCCAATCCGCGCTGGGAGAAATGACGCTTTGGCTACCCAAGAGCAACTCAAGATGGTTCGCGACGCCGGGGTCGTGGGTGCCGGAGGTGCGGGTTTCCCGACCTACAGGAAGCTGGAGGCCCGGGTGGAGCACGTCATTGCCAACGGTGCGGAGTGCGAACCGTTGCTGCAGAAGGATCGCGAGTGCATGTGCCGGGAACCGGACGCGTTCTTCCGGGGGCTGGCCACCATGCGCCAGGTGACGGGTGCCCGGCAGGTGACGGTGGCGATCAAGCACAAGAACGCGGACCTCGCCGACCGGATGAGCCGTGGTGCGCAAGAGGCCGGTTGTGAGTTTTTTGTCTACCAGGACGTTTATCCGGCGGGGGACGAGTATGTGCTGGTGTACGAGATCACCGGTCGCCAGATCCCGCCGGGCGGCTTGCCGCTGCACGTGGGTTGCGTCGTGGACAACGTCGAGACGATCGTCAACGTCGGCAAGGCAATCGCTGGCACCCCGGTCACGGAGAAGTACGTGACGATTACCGGCGCAGTCCGGCAGCCGTTGACGACCGTCGTGCCGATTGGCACGTCGTTTCAGGACTGCCTGCGTGCGGCAGGTGGCTGCACGGTCGACAATCCGACGCTGCTGGTCAGCGGTGTGATGATGGGGGGCGTCACCCGGGACGTGACGGCGCCTGTGGCCAAGACGACGGCCGGGCTCATCGCGCTCCCCTCCGATCACTATCTGGTGCGCCGCAAGACGGCCACGCGCGAAACCTACACGCGGATCGGGCACGGCCAGTGCGATCAGTGTTCGTTTTGCACCGAGCTCTGCCCGCGTTACATCCTGGGCTATCCGATCGAACCGCACCGCGTGATGCGCACGCTGCTGATGACCGGCGAGGCGAAGGAGCGCGGCAGCCTGTGGGCGCAGTACTGCTGCGAGTGCAACGTCTGTTCACTGATCGCCTGCCCCGAGTCGCTCGATCCCAAGAACATCTGTGTGGATGCCAAGGCGCTGCTGCGGACCAACGGACTGAGCCGCACGCCGGACGAACTGCAGCAGCTCTTCCGGCCGGCCCATCCGGTGCGCCACGGTCGCGAGATTCCGATCAAGACACTCTATCAACGTCTGGGACTGACACCGTACGACCGGCACGCCCCGTTTGTCGAACGCGACTGGCATCCGCAGGAAGTCCAGGTCCCACTCAACACGCACGTCGGCCAGCCGGCGAGGCCGATCGTGAGTGTGGGGGACGCCGTGGCGGCCGGCGACCGGATCGCCGACGTCGACCCGGACCAGCTTGGCTGCCCGGTGCACGCCAGCATCAGCGGCCGTGTGAAGTCGGTCAGCTCGACACATATTGAAATCACGACCCACAAGTAAGGCGCGCGTCATGAAGAAGGGTTCGGCGATTGGGATTGTTGAGACGTCGAGCATTGCGAAGGGATTCGAAATCGCGGACGCGGTCCTGAAGGCCGCGAATGTCGAGATCGTGCTCAACCGCACCATCTGCCCCGGCAAGTACGTGGTGCTCGTGGGAGGCGCGGTGGACGCCGTCCAATCGAGCATCAACGCCGGCGTGCGCGCCGGCGCCCATACGGTCGTCGACCAGTTCGTCATCTCCAACGTGCATCCGGCCGTGTTTCCGGCTATCAGCGGCGTCGAACACGTGCCGGAACTCAAGGCGCTGGGAGTGATCGAAGCGTTCAGCATCGCGGCCGTGATCGAAGCGGCAGATGCCGCCATCAAGGCGGCCCCCATTCAGTTCGTCAACATTCACCTGGCCATGGCGATCGGCGGCAAAGGATTCGTGTCCTTCACCGGCGATGTCGCGGCCGTCGAAGAGGCCGTCCAAGTCGGAGCCGCCGTGATCGAACAACGTGGCCTGCTGGTCGAACAGGTCGTCATCCCGCGCCCACGCCCCGAAATCGTGCGGGAATTCATCTGAGACGCCGGCTCCTGCCGGCCCCCTCCCACACAACACGCCCACCGCCGGGCCGCAGCTCCCGGGCCGCTCCGCTCGTCAAGCGACCGCGTGGTGCTGGTGCTGCTAGCAGCCTGATCCGGCCGTCAATTCTCCGTGTGCGTACGGCGTAGTGGCGCGTGGGGCGGCCGGCGTCCCGCGGCCCGCTCGCCCCGCTGGGGGCTGAGAAAACCCTGTTGCCCCAAAACGCGGATGTTCGCTAGAATCCCCCTCCTGCACGGAGCCTTCGACCCCGTGGAAAAGGAGTGCGCTGGTCGTGAAAGCAAACCTGTTGTTCGGTGCGGCGAAGGCGATGGTCATAGTACACTGCGTCGCGGCCGGGGCGCTTGCGCAGTCGCAGGAGGCGGCGGTTGTCGAATCAGCCACGAACGTGCTGACCGAGTTCCTCTCCATGCCGAACGAGGGGCTCCCGCGCGCGATGCTGGCCCATGCGCAGGGGCTGGTGATCGTGCCGTCCATGGTCAAAGTGGGCCTGGTGGCTGGCGTGCGGCACGGCAAAGGCATCGCGGTGATTCGCGACGACAACGGCGTGTGGCGACCGCCGACGTTCGTGACGATGACCGGCGGCAGTGTAGGTCTGCAGGGCGGCATCCAGTCGACGGATGTGATCCTGGTATTCAACACGCGCGGCAGTGTGGCCAATCTGCTGCAGGGCAAGTTCACAGTCGGCATCGATGCGGCAGCGGCCGCGGGGCCGGTGGGCCGCCAGGCGTCGGCTGCCACCGATGCGCGGCTGCAGGCCGAGATCTACTCGTATTCGCGCAGCCGCGGCCTGTTTGCCGGCGCCGCGGTCGACGGGTCGGTGTTACAGACCGACATGGCGGCCAGTCAGCAGTATTACCATGCGGCTGGCCTGCGTGCCGACGGCACGGCCAACGCACCGAACGCGCAGTTCCCGCCGTCCACCACGCGACTGCTGGCAACCCTGGCGGCCTATGCGCCGGCCGCCGAGCCGGTGGCCACGCAGGCCCTCGCCGGTGCGGCGGCACCACCGGCCGCTTCCGCCACGCTGGCCAATGCAGCGCCGACCGGTGCAGCGCCGGCTGGTGCAGCGCAGGACGGTGCAGCGCAGGACGCGTTTACAGCCACGCGGCTGGAGCTGGTGCAAGCCGCCCAGGAACTCGGAGCGATGCTGGACGAATCCTGGCGCAACTATCTGGCTCTGCCACGCGGCGTCTTCACCGGTCATGCGGTCCCGACCATCGAGAGCCTCGAGCAGGCGCTCAGACGCTACGAAGCGGTCGCCGCCGACAGCCTCTACCAGGTGCTGCTCGACCGCCAGGAATTCCAGCAGCTCTACGGGCTTCTGCAGATGTACACCGAACAGGTGCGGCAAGCTTCGCCGGCGGCCAGCCCGCCGCCGTCGGCCGATGCCGGTCTGCCCGTGCGTGTCCGCAAGACAGGCAAGACAGGATAAGCGCCGGGCCGCGCCGCAGCGCGGCATCGACCGGAGAGCCTGCGTCCCGGCAGGACCGGCCGGCTGCCTGTCCCCGGCAAGCTGCTATCGCCGCCGCTCCACGGTATAATGCGACCTGCCGTTGAGGCGTCATCCCTGTGCCTGCCTGCCGGAGATCCGATGGCCCTCCCGCCGCGTTCTTCCCCGCAATTCGAGGAGTTGATCATGACCAGACTGACCCGCCGAGATGTTTTGAAAGCGACCGCCGCAGCGAGCACCATCTTCCCGCTCTTCACGGTGGCCGGCACCCGCGCTTCTGGCCAGGTGGTGGGTGCCAACAACCGGCTGCGCATCGGCGTGGCCGGCATCAACGGGCGCGGCATCTCGCACATCGACGAGTATGTGCGGATGCCCGACGTCGAGGTGGCCTGCCTGATCGATCCCGACCGCCGGCTGTTCCGCGGGACCAGCCGGCGGATTGCCGAACGCGCGCATACGGAGCCGAAGTGCGTCCAGGACATCCGCGTGGCCCTGGAAGACAAGAGCCTCGATGCGATCAGCGTGGCCACCTGCAATCACTGGCATGCGTTGATTACCGTCTGGGCCTGCCAGGCCGGCAAACACGTGTATGTCGAGAAGCCGATCAGCCACAACCTGTTTGAAGGCCGCCAGTGCGTGGAAGCGGCTCGGCGTTATCAGCGCATCGTGCAGCACGGAACGCAGCAGCGCAGCGATCCCAACCGCGCGCGCCAGATGGCGGCCATCCGGTCGGGCAAGTATGGCAAGCTGCTGGTCTCCAAAGGCTACTGCTGCAAACCGCGCTGGTCGATCGGCTTCAAGCCGTGGGCACAGCCGCCGGCCGATTTCGATTTCGATCTCTGGCTCGGCCCGGCTCCGCTGCAGCCGTACCACGAGAACCTGCACCCGTACAACTGGCACTGGTTCTGGGATTTCGGCAACGGGGACACCGGCAACCAGGGGGTGCATGAAATGGACGTCGCGCGGTGGGCGATCCCCAATGCGACTCTGCCGACCAAGGTGTGGAGCGTCGGCGGCCGCTACGTGCCCGAGGGCCGGGATCAGGGGCAGACCCCCAACATGCAGCTCTCGGTCTACGAGTTCGGCGAAACGCTTCTCGTCTTCGAAACGCGCGGCCTCGTCGATAAGCCCGGCGCGCCCCCGTTCAAAGTCGCCAACGAATTCTACACGACCGAAGGGGTCGTCCGGTACGATACCTGGGAAGTCGACGGCAAGCAGACCACGGATTTCCGCTTCCATCCCCAAGATGGAAGTGAACCTCAGCTGCTGACCGGCGGCGAAGCCGAAGTGACCCCCGGCGGGGCCTTCGGGTCGTTCGTCGCTGCCGTGCGGAGCGGCGATCCCGCCCAGAACAACTGCGACGCGGAAGTCGCCCACTACTCGGCAGCCCTCTGCCACCTCGGCAACATCGCCTGCCGCCTCGGTCAGCCGCTGCAGTTCCAGCAGCCGCCAGTGCCGCTGGCCGCCCACGCGCAGGTCGCCGAATCGCTCGGCATCCTCGACGAAAACCTCCGCAGCGCGAAAATCGAGCTGGCCAGCTACAACGTGCTCGAGTTCGATCCCGCGACCGAGAAGTTCGTCAGCGATCAGCAAGCCAACTCGCTGCTGACCCGCTGGTACCGCGCACCGTTTGTCGTGCCGGAGACCGTGTAGGACCGCGCCACCGTGCCCAGGAGAACGACGGGCCGGCGCCCCGAAAACGCGGAGCCGCCGGCCTGGGGGCTGTGACGCTGGCACTACGACGCTGGCACTACGGCGCTGGCACTACGGCGCTGGCACGCCCTGGCCCTGGACGATGGTCACGTAGCGATCGGCCGGCAGATCGCGGCAGGTGTCGACGCTGCCGTCGGACCAATGCACCACGAGCTGCTCGATCCGCGTATGCGGTCCCAGCCCGAAGTGCAGGCGCGGGTCCTGATAGGACAGGTATCCGCTGCCCGGCTGGTTGACGCTCACCTGCGTCAGGTTCCCGGCCTGAACCGTCACGTGAGCCGCGACGGCCGCCGCGGGACGCGTGCCGACGAGTGACACGCCCAGCCAGTGCTGGCGGTGGCCACCGTCATTGCGCAGCAGCGTGGCGGTGGCGCGCAGATCCACATGCGAGATGATGATATCCAGGTCGCCGTCGTTGTCGTAATCCCACACCGCGGCGCCGCGTGCCGACCGTTTCGTGCGGAAATACTCGCCCCGTTGCGGACCGACGTTGTGAAACTGACCCGCTCCGGCATTCTCGATCAGCAGCTGGTCCTGTTCTTCGAGCCAGTCGGCCACACCATTGGCCGAGAAGACATCCAGATCGCCGTCGTTGTCGTAGTCGAACAGGGCCGAACCCCAGGCCCCCTTGCCCTGAAGGATCTGTTTCAAGCCGGAAGCGGCCGTGATGTCGGCGAACAACCCGTTGCCCAGATTCCGGTACATCGCCCCGTATTCGAGATCGACGACCAGCAGGTCGATGTGGCCGTCTCCGTCGACGTCGCCGATCGAACCGTGCATGGAACCGGTCGGATGCCCGCTGTCGTTGACGGTGACGCCGGCGGCCCGGGCCACGTCGACGAAGGTGCGATCTGGCTGGCAGCGGAACAGGAAGTTTTCCTGATGGTCGTTGCCCTGGAATACATCGAGCAGGCCGTCCCGGTCGTAGTCGAAAACGGTCAACCCCATGCACATGGAATCTGGGTAGTACAATCCCGCCCGCGGCGTCACATCGTGGAAGGTGCCGTCCGGCCCCTGTTCATAGAGCAGCGAGGCCTGACCGCGGTACTCGGTAGGATGGGGCATCATGTGCGGCGTCTTGGCCGCCAGGTAGTAGGGATCGAAGGCCAGGAAGTTCCCGACCATCACGTCCAGATCCCCGTCGCCGTCGTAATCCCAGAACACCCCTCCCACGCTCCACTTGGTGTGCCCGTGGAGTTTTTCGGGCCCCACCAGCCCCAACTCGGGCGCGATGTCGGTGAACGTCCCGTCACCGTTGTTGCGGAAGAAGCGATTCGGGCCGTAGTTGAGCAGGTAGAGGTCCAGGTCGCCGTCCTCGTCGAAGTCGACCGGCACCGCCGCCATACTCCAGTACCGGTCGTCGAGACCGGCCGCCTGCCCCACCTCAGTGAACGTCCCATCACCGTTGTTGCGATACAGGCGATCGGGCGTATCGCGAAAGACGCGCCCCTTGGGATCGCTGATATCCTCCAGATAGGTCCCATTGAGCATATAGAGATCGAGATCGCCGTCGTGATCATAATCCCAGACGGTGACCCCCGAGCCGCTGCTCTCGAGGATATTGTCGTAGGTGAAATCGCCGAACGTGTAGCGGAAGTCAATGCCCGCCTGCTGTGTCACATCCGTGAATGTCGGCTTGTCAACCTGCGCGGGCACCGTCTGGGCCACGGCGACGATCACGAGGCACGTCAACTGCATCACCGGCGCGCATCTCCTCAGTGCGTCACGATCCTGGGTTCCTGCACCCGCTGGTGCTCCAGCTCTTTCAACTCGCGCACCCAGATGTTCCGGAAGCGAACCGGATTGCCGTGGTACTGCAACGCGATCGGCCCTTTGTCCTCATGCGGCTGATAGGCCGGGGGCCGATCGTAGGGCGTATCGCCTTCCAGTTCAAAATGGTTCTGGACGACGACCCCGTTGTGCAGCACCGTGATGCAGGCCGGGCTGACAAGCTTGCCGTCCTGGAACCGGGGCGCTTTCCAGATGATGTCGTAGGTCTGCCACTCACCCGGCTTGCGGCAGGCATTGACGAGCGGGGGATGCTGCTTGTAGATCGCACCGCACTGGCCGTCATAGTAGGTCTCGTTGTCATACGAATCGAGCACCTGCACCTCGTACCTGCCCATCAGGAACACGCCGCTGTTGCTACGCCCCTGGCCGGACCCTTCGACCTTCTCGGCCGACGCCCACTCCACGTGCAACTGGCAATCGCCAAACACTTCCTTGCTGCTGATCTGCCCTTCACCTGACGTGACCACTCCGTCCGCTACCAACCACTTCTCGGCCCCATTCCACTTCGCCATGTCAGTACCGTCAAAGAGCACGACGGCATCCGAAGGCGGGCCAGTGGGCGGCCCCGGATCGATGACCTGCGGCTTGGCCCATTCGATGCCGCTGAGATACTCCTGCGCGGCTGCCTGCCAGGTCACAACACAGCTCAGCAGCGCGGCCCCCACAGCGCACGAAACGATGCTTCTCTTCATCGACAGCGTCTCCTGTTGGTACATCGGGAAGGTGGGACAGAGGAAGGCACAGTGCAGGGGTTCATTATAGCCTCCCGGCACGGCGGCCAACAGGGACAGACGCGCGGGCTGCCGGCAGATGAGATCACCGCCGTCCCCGCGAAAGGGTGCCGGCCGATGCGGCGGCCACCGGACCCCGTTCCACACCGGCCCGTTTCACACCGGCCCGTTCGACCATCAGGCGGCCGCATCCCGGAGGAGATGGGCCAGCACTGCGCGCAAGGCGTCAATCGTCAAGGGCTTGCTGAGAAACGCATCCATCCCGGCCGCCAGACACTCGTCTGGATTGCCGTTGGACGTGAGCGCAATGACCGGGGTGTAACGCCCCATCTTCTGCTCGTGATCGCGCAACGCGGCCGTCGCTGCCAGTCCGTTCATGACCGGCATTTCCACGTCCATCAACACCACGTCGTACCGTCCCTGACGCAGCCGTGACAGGGCCTGCGCGCCGTTGTCCGCCAGCGTCACGTGGTGTCCCTCTCGGGTCAACAAGCCGTGGGCCAGACGCCGATTCATCAATCCATCCTCGGCGACGAGGACGTGCAGCGGTCGCTTCGTGCTGTGTGTTCGGGGTTTCTTAATTTTCGTCATCACCATTACGCCCGCAGCAGGTGCCGTGTCGGCGTCAACATACTGATTCGCGCGGCTCACGGGAATATTAGTTTTCACTCGAGTGGTTGTGACCCCGGCGCGTCTGGAGTAGCCTGTCTTGGGGGCGGTCAGACCGCTCACCAAACCCTGCACGGCACTGACCTTGGGGGGACGGTTGACACCATGAGACGTACACGCAGCATCAGTTTCCGGCGCGTGGGAACAGGTCACGGGGCAGCGGTGCGCGGCGGCTGCGGGGGGACCGTGACGCTGTGGCTCGCCTGCGCCGCCGCGGTGCACGGCGACCTGACCACACGTCAGGCGGCCGAGAACTGGCCGCAATGGCGTGGCCCACGCGGAACGGGCGTCAGTCGCGAGTCGACGGTGCCCGTTTTCTGGAGTGAAGAGCGAGCGATCGCGTGGAAGTGTCCGTTGCCCGAATGGGGCAACAGCACGCCGGCGATCTGGAACGATTCGGTGTTCGTCACCAGTCACACAGACGACGGGCGTCTGCTGCTGATACATATCGGCGCGCGCAGCGGCAAGGTCCTGTGGACCCAGCAGGTGGGATCGGGCGCGGCGCCGCGCGGATCGGTACAGCGGGCGGAGCAGCGTTTTCACGCGCTGCACAATCTGGCCAGTCCCTCGCCGGTCACGAACGGGCAGGTGGTCGTGGCGCATTTCGGCAATGGCGACCTGGCCGCCTACGATTTCAGTGGCGGGCAACTGTGGAAACGCAACCTGCAGGCCGACTATGGTCCGTATGTCGTCTGGTACGGGCATGCCAACAGTCCCGTGATTGCCGGCGACCTGGTGATCTCGGTCTGCCTGCAGGACGCGCTGGCGGACGTGCGGGCGGAGCCGGCCGAGAGCTATCTGGTCGCGCACGAGCTGGCGACTGGCCGGCAGCGTTGGAAGACGCCGCGCATGACCGGGGCACCGGGCGAGGAGGCGGACGCGTACACGACACCGTTGCTGCTGGATGTCGCCGGGCAGATGCAGCTGGTGGTCATGGGGGGAAACCAGCTGGATGCGTACGATCCGCACACGGGCAAGCAGTTGTGGTATCTGCCGGGCT
>DAISIS010000181.1:0-10161 GCA_036821925.1 Pirellulaceae bacterium | reverse complement strand
CCGGGGACCTGGAGCATCCCAATATTGTGCCGATCTACGATGTCGGCTCCGACGACACCGGCGCCCTGTTCTACGCGATGAAGTGCGTCAAAGGCACACCGTGGCACAAGGTGCTCAGTGGCATGAGTCTGCAGGAGAACCTCGAAGTCCTGATGAAGACTGCCGACGCCGTGGCATTCGCCCATTCCCGCGGCATCATCCATCGCGATTTGAAGCCCGAAAACGTCATGCTCGGCGGCTTTGGCGAGGTGCTTGTGATGGACTGGGGCGTCGCGTTGAACGTGACGTCCGGCGAGTCCGGCGGGGTGGCAGGCACCCCCGCCTACATGGCGCCGGAGATGGCCGCCGGGCGTTTCGCCCGCTGTGGCGAGACCAGCGACATCTACCTGCTCGGGGCGATCCTCTACGAGATTGTGGCGGGGTTCGCACCGCACGAATTCGAAGGGGTTATGCAGTGCCTGGCGGCGGCGGCCGAAAACAGGATCCGTCCGACCGAGAAGAGGGGAGAACTGGTCGACATCGCGCTGAAAGCCATGGCGACCGATCCGCACGATCGCTATGCCACAGTGGGCGAGTTCCAGGATGCCATCCGCCAGTTCCAGTCCCACTCGCAGAGTGTCGTGCTGGCCGCGCGCGCTGAAACGGAGCTGGAGGAGGCCGAACGCAGCGGCGATTACGAGACCTATGCCCGATCTCGCTTCGCCTTCCAGGAGGCGTGCGCGCTGTGGGACGGGAACACGAAGGCCGCTCAAGGGGTCATCAGGTGCAGCGCCGCGTATGCCCGCAGCGCACTCCGCAAAGGCGATTACGATCTGGGCGCCTCCCTGCTGAACCCGGAGGAGCCCGCGCATCAGGCGCTTCTCGGTCAGATCGCAGCCGCCCGGCGCGAACGCGACGCCAGGCAGCAGCGGCTCCGCACGGCCAAGCAAATAGGCGTCCTGCTCGCCACGACCGTGTTCCTGGTGATCTCGGTCGCGTTCTTCTGGATCCGCGCCGAGGCGGACCGCGCCCGCCGGGCCGAGTTGAGTGCCGTCGAGCAGAGGCAGATCGCTGAGCAACAGCGTGAAGAGGCAGTCCGCCAGACGGCGATCGCCGAGACTCAGCGGCGCGAGGCGGTCCGGCAGCAAGGCATTGCCGAACAACAGCAGGCCAAGGCCGAGACCGCTCAGCAGGTCGCGGAGGACGCACAGAAGAAAGAGGAGTACGGGGCGTACATCGCGCGGATCGGCCTGGCGGCTGCGAAGATCGATGAAAACGCCTTCGACATGGCGCTCTCGTTGCTCCACGAATGTCCCGCCTATCTGCGCGACTGGGAGTGGGGGCGACTGATGCACCTGTGCACGCAGGAGATCCGCACGTTCGACACGCAACAGCCGGTGGAAACCGTCGCCTTCTCCCCCGATGGAAAATGCTTCGCCACAGGCGGCTGGGGAGGCACGGTCCGGATCTGGGACGTGGAATCGGGTGACGAATTGAGGGCGATACCGGGCGGCGGCCAGTATGTGTTCGGCCTGGCGTTCTCGCCCGACGGCCGGCACGTGGCCGTCGGCACCGACGACCGTCCGGACTACCTGAAGGTTTTCGAGACCCAATCCGGGACGCTCGTGAAATCGCTCCCCGGACACACAGATACCGTCCTCAGCGTCGCCTATTCGCGGGACGGCAGCCTGCTGTTGACCAGTTCGTACGATCGCACGGCTCGGCTGTGGAACCTGGCGTCAGGCGAGTCACGCATATTCGTGGGACATGAATGGTGGGTCTGGTCCGCCGCCTTCTCGCCGGACGAGAAACGGATCGTCACCGCGTGCCAGGACGGCTCCGCCATCGTCTGGTCTGTCGACACAGGGCTCCCGGGAGCGCCGTTCCTCGGGCATTCCGGTCCCGTGTACGCAGCGGCCTTTTCGCCGGACGGCAAGTATGTAGCGAGCGCTGGATACGACAAGCAGGTTTTGCTCTGGGATCCCGCGAAGGTGCAGCCGTTCGACTTCAGCGCCGTGGCAGCGGGTGGCCAGCCGGCGTCCGCCGACTGTGATGCGTTCGAGGGTCACACGGCCGGTGTCCGCGCTGTCCGGTTCTCTGACGACGGCAGGATTCTGCTCAGCGCCGGGAACGATAACACGGTACGCGTGTGGGATGTCGCCACGCGCCGCCTGCTCAAGACGCTGCGTGGCCACGCCGGCCGGGTCCTGGCGTGCGCTTTCGCCCCCGATGGCGCCCGGGTCCTCTCGGGAAGCTACGACCACTCGGCGAAGATCTGGAGCATCGCCGGGTACGAAGAAGTGCGTGTATTCCAGGGCCGCCTGCTGGCCGGCCACCGCGACGCGGTCCTGGGAGCGGCTTTTTCGCCGGACGGGCGTTACCTCGTCAGTGCCAGTCGCGATCGCACCGCTCGGCTGTGGGATACAGCCTCCGGCCAGGAAGTGCGGCAGTTCCAGGAGGGACACGAGTTCCTGGTGACCAGAGCGGCGTTTTTCGACAACGGCAAGCGGCTGGTGACTGCAGCTGTCGACAATACCGCGCGAGTCTGGGACGTCGCGACCGGGACCCAACTGTTCGCACTCGAGGCGACCGGCTCAATGGCGGCAATGGCCGTCTCTCCGGACGGCCGCTTTCTGCTCACCGGCAGCGACGACAAGACGGCCAAACTCTGGGACCTCACCAGCGGCCGTGTCATTCACCGGTTGGAGAACCATCGCAGCGAGGTGAGCGCGGCAGCGATCTCGCCCGATCACCGATTGCTCCTGACAGCCGACGTCAAAGGCCGCTGCTGCCTGTGGGATGCCGAAACCGGCACGCTGCGTTGGGAAGCGGACAACCATTCGCGGGCGGTGACCGGAGCATTATTCCTGCCCGCGGGTGACGCGGTGCTCACCGCCAGCATCGACAACACGGTGGCCCAGTGGGATGTGCAGACCGGCCGCGAGCGACTGCCGTGGATCCTGAAACATCCGGACGCAGTCGTCGCGCTGGCGATGTCCCCCGATGGCCACCGGCTGCTGACCGCATGTGCCGACAAAGTCGTACGTCTGTGGGACTGCACCACCGGCGCGCTGCTCGGCGTCCTGCCAACCGGTGGCGAGAGCGTCAACACGGCTGAGTTCTCTCCGGACGGGCAAGCGGCGGTGACCACCGACGCCACAGGTAACGTGCGGTTGTGGGACCTCGCGTCGCTGGACGAACTCCGCGATCACGTGGCGGCCTCCGATCCCTTCCTGGGGCCGCAGGACACCCGGGTCCCCGCATGGTCGGCCATCTTCTCGAGCGATGGCTCGCAGATCCTCACCCTCGGCGGCAACGACGCGTGCCTCTGGAACATCCGACAGGGCGGGCAAGGCGTACGTTTCAGCCCGCACAATTCGGTGGCCTCGGCAAGATTCTCGCCGGACGGAAAGCGTGTCGTTACCGGCAGCTGGGACATGAGCGCACGGATCTGGAACGTTGAGACGGGGCTGGCCGAACTGCGGCTCGACGGCGGGCACAGCCAATATGTCAACGATGCAGCGTTTTCGCCCGACGGAGCCAAGGTGGTCACGGCCAGCGACGACAAGACCGCGTGCATCTGGGATGCGCACACCGGGAAGCTGCTCCAGACCCTGCGCGGTCATCGTGATCGAGTGGGCAGCGCGGTGTTCTCTCCCGACGGCACGCGTGTGCTCACCGCATCGAATGACAAGACCGCACGCATCTGGGACGCGGCGACCGGCCAATTGGCCGTGGAGCTGGTCGGGCACCGACAGGCGGTCCTGCACGCTGCGTTCTCGCACGACGGCCAGCGGGTCATTACGGGCGGCGAGGACAACGAAGCCAGATTGTGGAATGCGTCGACCGGCACAGAAGCCTCTTTCGTCCTGCAGGGGCACACCGCCGGCGTCAGCTCGGTCGCGCTGTCGCCCAACGGCCGCCGGGCCATTACCGGCAGCCTCGATCATACGGCCAAAGTGTGGGACGCCGGGACCGGCCGCGAGATCCTCACACTCCAGGGTCACGACCAGGAAGTGACCACGGTCGGCTTCTCACCCGACGGGAAGCAAGTCATGAGCGGCAGCAGCGACGGCACGCTCATCCTCTGGCTCGCTACCGACTGGTGATGCCGCCGCCAGGCCTGGCCACCGCGGTCTGGGCACAGGCCACGTCTCACCTCAGGGCGAGATGTGCACGCTCAGCGGTGCCAGCAGAGCGGGGCCGCCAGGCAACGGCGCTGTCTGTTGCGTGTCGGCGAAGTTGATGACCACTGTCCGGCCAGCATCGATCAGCTGTACCGCAAAGCATGGATGCGAGCCGATGATTGCAGCGGTCGGTTGGGACGCCGCGTCCCGCCGCTCGCAGTCGACCAGCACGACCAGCTCCCGAATCCACTGCCCCGGCTCGAACTTGCGAGGCGGCGCGTCCAAAGGCATCCCGAAATAGAGTTCGTGGCTGACGAGCGACTCCTCCACGGCGAAGGTGTCGCCGGCATACATCGTTTCCTCCCCTACCACAGGCCGGCGGCGCTTCTGAAGCAGCTGGAACTCACCGTCTCCTGCGATGATCTGCAGCCGCAGAGCGTCTTCGATCGCGAGCGAACCGACCTTCCAGGAGTGCCAGGTGTCCTGTCCCAGGTCCTGGCCAAACACGTGATCCGCGCCCGCCACCGTGAGCTTCACCCGCTGGTCGTTGAAAATGTCGGCCGCCAGCCGCCAACCGAGTGCGGCATCGCGCTCGACCTCGACCGGCTCCATCGCCTGGCAGCGGTCCACGAAGATCGACAGCCCCTCCGGCAGCGCCACCAAGGCCTGGAACTGCCGCACCATCGGAACCGGCTGCCCGGGACCGGCAACCAGATGGTCGATCGTGCCGAGCGACCAGAATCCTCCAGCGTCGAACGTGCCAATCTGGAACGAGCGGAGGCTGGTCTTGGGAGTTGCACCGGCGATCTTCAACATGCCGATGCCGTTATGGTTGAACTTCAGCAGGTTCGGCAATCCGACCGGCTGGACCACGGCCTGCCATTGGCCAAACGCGGACCGCCAGGAGGATGAGGCCCAGCGCGACGCGGTGCGATGCCAGACGAGCCGAGCGTTGGGCTCGTGGTAGGTGCCCGTGTGGCGAGCGTTGTACTCCACCTCGCTTGCTGGTGGTGGCAGGGCCGATGTGTCCATGTGGTCCATCACCCAGAGCGCGTGGGCCAGGCTCGCACCGCTAACCGCTTCGTACCAGGCAAAATCATTGCTGTAATTGTTCTTCAGCCGCTCCAGACGGACACCCTGCACGCTGCCATCGCCCAGATCCTGCTCGCGTTCGACGAGCGCGAGCCATTCATGGGCCAGCCGCGAGGCGTCGGGATCGCGGAATCGAGCTGCGGCAAACACTCCGATCGGAAGGATGTGGGCATTGCCGTAGCCGTAGGCGTTCCAGTCGTAACCAGCACAATAGATGAACCGCCCGTTGGCAAAGGAACCTTGCTTGAGCCGATCGAAGACCAGTTGCCAGTTGCGCAGGTACACGTCTGCGTTGCGTTGCGGCGCCGGCAGATGCTCGTCGAGCAGCATGGCATACGCCTGATAGGCCAACGGCCATCCCACATATCCTGGGTGATAGAACCCGTGGTGTTCCTGGATTCCGCCGGGCTCGAAATTCGCTCCCTTCACGCGGTCCTTGAGTGGCCTGCCGGCGACGACCTCCGCCGAGGCGACGTCGGCAGGCAGGCTGATGGCGTTGAGCGAATAGGTAACCGCGGTGTCACGCCAGGCGGCCTGACGCGGCGAGTCGGGCAGAGCGGTTCGCGCAGCCTGCAACAGGGCACAGCTCCATGCATTCGCTTCGCCGACAGAGTGTTCAGGCCAGCGGCCGGGCATCGAGTTGTGCTCCTTGCTGATGCCATATTCGACCTGCTTGTCCGCTTCCCAGGCGAGGATCGTCAGGAGCTGTTGGCGCTGCTCGGCCGACAGCGCTTCGAACATGAGCATGCCGGAGGTGCCGGCGAACAGATCGGCATGCCAGTTGTCAGCAGGCGAATGGCCCGCGCCCCACCGGGGGCCTTCGGGCCGATCCAGCCGGCCGATGGCAATATGGCTGTCCAGCGACAGGCGGATCAGGCCGCGCAACGGCCGCGCCAGTTCCTCAGGCGGATTGGCCCGCGCCAGCCAGTATCCGGCGGCGGCCGCGGCGAACTGGTTTCCAGCAACATCCCGGTACGCGTTGCGTCCACTCTGGGGACGAGGCGACATGGTGTAGTAGTCGGTATCCGGCACCGGCCGAACATAGCCGGCAAGCCACCGGCACCAGCGATCCAACGCGCGCTCGATCCGCTGACGCAGCACTTTGTCCGTGGCCGATCGGGTCACGCCTGCCCACTCTGCGCCGGCACCGGGGCGCCCGTCCGCAAGGAGCACTGCCAGCGACAGGAGGATGATAACACTCGAGCGACGCATGGTTGACTCCTTCCGCCTGAGGAAGATGAGCGATTCACGAGCCGACGCGTACTCCAGCCGGCGCAGGCCCGGCCAGGCACTTCATTCACATTCCGTCGCCGGTCTCCGACCCAGCCGCGTCAAGGTTCGGACGGCGCGTCGCTCTCGAACCAGTCGGCGGGGAGATAGAGAGACCAGACTTCGCTGTTGAGCGGATTCGCGACACCGCACGACACCAAGATCCTCTACTTGAATACGAAGGCCGAGTGCTCATGACGTGCGCTCCACGTCACACGCGACTTCAGTTCACACCATTGCCTCCCGTCCTTCGAGTACCAGACGTCGACGATCAGCTTGTGGTCGTGAGTCGATCCCCCCAAGACCCATATTCGATCACGATAGACAACGGCGGAATACCAGATCCGGGGCTGCCAGGGGGCCTCGTCCAGCACCTGGGTCCAGTGTACCCCATCCTCCGAGCACCAGACATCGTTCAGCACCTGCAGGGTAGGACGGTAGTTTCCACCACCAAGAACCCACATCTTGCCGTTGAATACAACCACCTGGTGCAGGGCGCGCGGCGACCAGCCTGCGTTGCCGGTCTCCAGTCTCCACTCCTCACCGTCGGCTGAACTCCAGACATCGTTCCTGAGGCGACTGCCGTCCGGGGCGAACAAGTAGTCCTCTGTCCCGCCGACGATCCACATCCGGTCCTTGAACACCACGGCCCCAGCACCCATGCGCGGCGACCAACCTGCGTTCGCCGCCTGCTCCCACCGTTTGCCGTCCGTTGACCACCAGACTTCGTTCGTCGCCGTATGGCCGGCAAGCCGACCGTTGTACCATCCACCCATGAACCACATCTTGTCCTGGAACACGAGCGTCATCGGCACATCGCTGCTTCTCCACCCCGCCTCGGCCGTGACAAGCTCCCAGTTCATCCCGTCGGATGAGTTCCAGACATCGCGGGGAGCCGGCTGGTACGAATCGAACCAGCCGCCGAAGATCCACATCTTGTCTTGATAGACAACTTCACCCTGCGAGTCGCGCGGCGTCCACGCGGCACGATCGGTAACCTGTACCCAGTCGGCGACCTTGTCCTGACCGACGGCGCCCGAGACCGCCACGAACACCAGACCAATGGAGGTGAGTCTTCTCATCATCGGCGGTCCTCAACGATCTTCTTCGACTCCATTGCCTCGAGCATCTCGCGCATCTTCTGGAGGCAATGAGGCGAACCGTAGGGGACCTTGACTCGGCCGGCCTGAGCTTCTTCGATCAGGTATATGCCGAGCTTCAGAGCCTCGCGCAGCTCGGCCTGCAGCGCAGGGTGCCCCGCGACATGCTGCTGCACTTCCGCGAATCGTTGGTCGATTTCCGCCGGCTGGCGATCACTGCGCAGCACGAAACGAAACGCTGCTTCGAGCGTCGGATCGTCCGGCTTGCGGCCCGGCAACTGCCGCGGGGCCTCGGTGCCGGGAGCAGCTGGCGGAATTGCCGCAACGAAGCGGCAGGCAGGATCGAGCTCGCTGCGCGTGCCTGCGGGGGCAGAGAGCGGACCTGTGTAGGGGCGGACTTTCAGTGGTGTCCGTATCACGGTGATGGCCTCGACCTGATCGCGGGACAGGGGCGCAGCGTGGGTTGTGCCCTGCACCCAGATGTCCAACTGGCTGGTGCGAAACGGGCTCGCCGCATCTTCGGCGTTCCCGGGTGCGCACATGGACCGCGAGTTGTCCACGTTCGCGAGATCGACAATCTGCGTGTATACGTTGCCGGGCTGCGACCAGATGGTGCCCTGATCGAGACACGTCAGCGGCGGAGAGACAAGATCGAGCGAGGCGTCCACGGCCGGCAGGTTGTGTGGCAACGTGCGCTGGTAGGGAATGGTGATGGTGCGCCGGGCGGCTTCCCCCGCTGCGTGTTGCTGCGCTGCGCGCGCCGGCTGTCCCCGGTCCGCTGCGCCGCGCCCGCGGCCGGTGGCGGAGGCCTGCAGCCAGTTGACCAAGTAAGCCCGGACAAGAGGATTCGTGGGCGTCGAGCCATCCCGCGCGAACTGCGCGCTGACTTCGCGGGCCAGATGCGAAATGCCGCCTCCTCCGGCGCCGTAGATGTCCTGCAGCCCGGCGCCGCGGTAAGGCGTCACCGTGTTCCGCAGACCGGCCGCTGCCGGAAACCGATCGGTCGTGCCGTCGTGCAGGTCCCAGCCGCGGACAGCTTCCAGCAGTCCCAGCACGGCGGGATCGGTCACCTGATCCTCCTCGACCACTTTGCGCGCCACCGGCAGCAGGGCGGCCACGTTCGAATTGATGTCATCGCGATGCAACACACGCTCGAAATCGTCGAGCGAGAACGTCCGGTCACCGTCGAGCAGCTGCCGCAGCCGCCACGATCGGCTCGTGTCCCCCGTGCCGCCCGTCGCCAACCCAAGGTCATACGGGTACCAGGAACCCACCGGCAGGTTGTTGGCATGACTGACGTACCCCGCCGCGGGATTGAGCATGTGCGGCAGGTCGTTCAGAGGGATGCGGCCCTGGATTTCGTCGCGTCCTGTCCAACCTTCGAGCGCGCGGCGCGGCGAGCGCTCGGTCAGCGGCCGATGCACAAGCGTGTGGTACCCCACGTTGCCCTCGGCGTCCGCGTACACGATGTGCAGGCCGGGGTAGTAGTAGTGTTCCAGCGCGCTGCAGAACTCGGTCCAGTTGCCGGCGTCCAGCACCTCGAGCATCATGCGCGCGCTGGTGCCGGCATCCATCGTCTGCGCGTCGTAACAGACATAGGCTTCACCGGCGCGGGCCGACTTGACCAACGAGTTGAATACGGTGCCATGCCGGTTCGTGAGGACCTCCTGTATGACCGCCGGCCCCCCCTTCACTTCGATCTGTTCCAGCCGCCGTTCGAATGGAACCGGCCGCTCCTGGAACATGAAACCTTGGCCGTCGCGGGTCAACTGCTCCAGATACACGACTTGGGAATCCACGCCCAGCGCCGAACCGCCCCAGGCCAGGTGGCGATTGAAGCCGATGAACAGGCCGGGACAACCCGGGATGCCCAATCCGCGCGCATCGATCTTTCCGGCCGCAAGGTGGAATTCGTAGAAGAAGGGTGGCGATGACAGCGGCAGTTGCGGATCGCTCTCCAGCATCGGCCGGCCGGTCGTCGAACGCCGGCCACTGACCGCCCACGCGTGGCTCATCTGGCGCGACTCCGTCGCGCTGCCTGCACTGCGCAGATCGAATCCGGGCATCCGGGGGCGCTGTTTGAGCCGTGCATACGCGGCCTCATCCCTGGCCATCTCCGCTTCGGAAACGATGGCCACCGCGTCGTCAATCACCATGCCCGCTCCGTGCCCGGCTGCCGCGTCACCCACGCGGGCCACGAGCTCACGCATGCGGTGGTACTCTTCGAACGGGGCCGCCGTGAAGGGAGACCCGAGCGAGAGGATGCCGCGCGCGGCAAGCAGGCAATCGGCGGGCGTCCATGGTTCGGGAGTGATGCCCAGCGGCTGGAAGCGGCGCGCGACCACATCGCCATGCGCCTCCCGCCACGCATTCACGCCGGCGGCGTATGCACAGAGCGCCCGCTGCCAGCGCTCCGGCAGCTTCGCCAAAGCGCGCGGCGCATAGGCCGTGTATCCGGCAATCCGCGCTGCACGATCCGAGTCGACCCACTCGGGTCCGCCGACTTCGGCCAACCGGCCCGCCGCCTTGCGCCGGATCAGCTCCATCTGCAGCAACCGGTCTTCGGCAGCCGCGTACCCCAGACCGAAAAAGCC
>DAISIS010000180.1:8097-10183 GCA_036821925.1 Pirellulaceae bacterium | reverse complement strand
GGGGCGATGCAGAACAGCTCGGCCCGCTGGGCCAGTTCGATGTGCGCTCCGAGCGGGAACAGGTCGGGGGCGAACACGTCGGTGGCCACCGCCCGCCCGGAGAGTGCGGCCAGCGTCGACTTCCCGACAAACTCGCTGGCCGCACGTGTCATGGCCACGCTCACGCGTGCTCCCCCTTGCACCAACTGGCTGACCAGCGCAGCCGTCTTGTAGGCGGCGATGCCGCCGGTGATCCCGATGAGTACTTCCCGGTCGATCATGGGGCGACCACGCCACTACAGGTCTGTCGGATTGAACTCCAGGCCGCCCCCGCCTGCCGGCAGCTCCCCGGTGATCTTCACCTCGTTGGACGTGTCGAGGAAGATCTTGTTCTGCATGATTTCCTGGAGCACCACCGCCATCTTGTCGCTGGTGTCCAGATCGACCAGCGCGCGGCTGCCGGCGTTGAGCTGCACGAGGCGTTTCTGGATGAGGGTCGACAGTTTGAAACGACCGCCGACCTTGTTGACGATTTCTTCTTCTTTGAGTTCTTCAAGCATGAACTTACTCTCCGCAGCGCTGCAGGATCCCACAGATTTCCTGAACGGCCCGATCCACTGTATCATTGATCACTTCGTACTGGTACGCGCGCACGCAGTCCATCTCGGCCCGCGCCACATCCAGGCGGCGGGCCAGCGATTGGCTGGACTCGGTGCCGCGCCGCGTCAGCCGCTGTGCCAGCTCTTCCAGCGAGCCGGGATGCAGGAAGATGGTCACGGCGTCCGGGATCTCCTCCAGCACTGACATGGCCCCTTGGACGTCAATTTCTAACAGTACCCATTTCCCTTCCGCCTGGCCAGTGGCGACTTCGCTCCGCAGCGTGCCGTACCAGTCGCCGCACCCGAAGACCTCCTTGCATTCCAGGAACTCGCCCCGTTGCCGGCGGCGCTGGAATTCGTCGCGGGCGAGGAAATGGTAGTGCACGCCATCCCGCTCTCCCGGCCGCGGCGCGCGGGTGGTGGCCGAAACGCTCAGCCGGAGCGGGACCGGGCAGGCCGCGAGCAGACGCGCCACGACCGTCGACTTCCCCGCTCCCGACGGCCCCGAGATGATCACCACTTTGGCGGCAGACGCGTTCATTCGATGTTCTGGATCATCTCCCGCATGCGTTCGATCAGCGCCTTGATCTCCACGACATGGCCGGCAATGTCCGCGTCGTTGGCTTTGGACCCGATCGTATTCGCCTCGCGAAACATCTCCTGCGTCAGGAAGTCCAGCTTCCGGCCACTGCTCTCCGGCAGGGCCGCAAAGCCCCGGAACTGATCGAGATGGCTGCGCAGCCGGACGAGCTCTTCCGAGATGTCGCTCCGCTCGGCAAAAGTCCCAACTTCGCGCACCACGTCGGCCGGTTCGATTTGCGAACCGAATTCGTGCAGGAGCTTGTTGAGCCGTTCAGTCAACCGGGTCCGGTAGGCTTCGGCCACCAGCGGCGCCCGTTCGGTGATCCGGTCGAGCTCCGCCAGGATCAGCTGGCAATTGCCGGTCAGATCGGCCGCCATTGCCCCCCCTTCCTCCTGCCGCATGGCATCCAGGTTGGCCAGCGCCTGCTGCAGAGCCGACTCGAGCACCGGCCACTCCTCCTCGATGGTCGCCGACCCCCCCACATGTTCGTCGACGACCCCCGGCAGGGACAGCAACGATTCCACCCGGATCGACTCCACGACATGCAGCCGGTCGCAGAGTTCCTCCAGTTGCCGGCGGTAGCGGGCCAGCACGGCCGTGTTGAGTTGGTACTGGTCGGGAGTCACTTCCCGGTCGACCTGCACCGTGACCTGCACGGTGCCTCGCCGCACCCGCTGGCGGACCACTGCCTCGATCCGCGGCTCCCACGCCTGGTACCCTTCCCCTGCGCGCACGACCAGTTTGAAATAGCGGCTGTTGAGGGTCCGCACCTCCACGGTGAACGTCACCCCTTCGCCGCGCGACTGCGCTTCGCCATGGCCGGTCATGCTCAGGAGCAAGGCTGGAATACTCCTCGAAAAAATAGCCCCCCGTCGCGCGGGCACCGATCGCCGGCCCCGGGGTGGTCCTGCGTCCGCGACAGCCG
>DAISIS010000180.1:2559-7997 GCA_036821925.1 Pirellulaceae bacterium | reverse complement strand
GCCGGCGCGGGTGCGGCCTCGGGCGTGGCGTTCGTTGTGGCCGTCCCGGCCGGACTCACCGTCTCCGCGGCGCCGTCGGTGGTCGGCCGGGTGAACTCCTGCCCTCCCCGACTGGCGTCCGTCACCGATTTCCGCTGCGGATTCATCAGCAGGATGGCGGCGATGCACAGGAGGATCCAGAACGTCGCCACACCCATCGTGATGCGTGTGAACAGATCGCCGGCCTTGGTGCCAAAGGCACTCTGGCCGCCCATGCCTCCCAGCGCGCCGGACAACCCACCTCCGCGACCGCGCTGGACCAGCACGAGCAGGATCAGGAACAGCGCGGTCAGAAACATCAGAATGCCAAAGAGAACGGACAGAGCGGTCATCGCACTGAGCTTCCTTCACCGGTTCGGGTTGTATTGACACCTCGGTCGCCAGCGGCGTGCAGGGCTCCCACTACGCGTCTCCGACGCCCGCCACGATGCCGAAAAAGCTATCCGCCTTGAGCGCGGCGCCGCCGACCAGCGCCCCGTCGATATTCTTCTGCGAGAGCAAGGTGGCGGCGTTGTCCGGCTTGACGCTGCCCCCGTAGAGGATGCGGACCGTCTCGGCGACGGCCGCATTGTAGCGGGTCTCGAGCAACCTGCGAAGATCGGCATGGACCGCCTCCGCCTGCTCCGGCGTGGCCACTTTGCCCGTCCCGATCGCCCACACCGGTTCGTAGGCAATGACCACCTGCTGCATCTGCTCCGCGGACAGGCCGGCGAGCGACCCGGCGCACTGGCCGCTGACCACCGCCGCCGTCTTCCCCGCCTCGCGTTCGGCCAGCGTCTCGCCCACACATACGATCGGCACCAGGCCCAGTTCCAGTGCCACCGTGGTCTTGCGGTTCACCTCCTCATCGGTCTCGCCCAGGATGTGCCGCCGCTCGCTGTGCCCCAGGATCACGTACCGGCAGTGCAGGTCGACGAGCATGCTGCCGCTGATCTCACCGGTAAAGGCGCCGTTCGGCTCGAAATACATGTTCTGAGCGCCCAGGCCGACAGCCGTCCCCCGGATGACCGCCCCGACGGCGTCCAAGTACACGCTCGGCGGACAGATGGCCAGGTCAGCAGTGGTGGTGTCGCCGGCGCGCTGGGCAATCTGCTGTGCCAGCGCCACTGCCTCCTGGCGGGTCAGGTGCATCTTCCAGTTACCGGCAATCAGGGGTCGTCGCACGATTCGATTCCTCCGTTGGTGTGAGTGTTTTGTTGAACAGCTCGGCCAGTCGCCGAATCTGTGTCACAAGTGCCGCGAACTGCAGCGGGAGGAGCGCCTGAGCCCCGTCCGACTTGGCCTCTTCCGGCCGATCGTGTACTTCGATGTGCACGCCGTCCGCGCCGGCCGCCACCCCCGCCAGAGCGCAGGGGGGAATGAGCGCCGGCTGGCCCGTGGCGTGGCTCGGATCCACGATGATCGGCAGGTGTGACAACTGCTTGACCGCGGCCACCGTCGCCACGTCGTACAGGTTCCGCGCGATCTTCGTGTCGAATCCCCGCACGCCGCGCTCGCACAACACTACCCGGGAGTTGCCCTGGGACAGGATGTACTCGGCACTCATCAGCAGGTCGGTCACCGTCGCGCTCATGCCGCGTTTGAGCAGCACTGGTTTCTGGACCTTGCCCACCTCCTTGAGCAGGACGAAATTCTGCATGTTGCGGGCACCGATCTGCAGCATGTCGGCATACTGGTCCACCAGTCCCACGCACCGCGGGTCGGTCACTTCCGTCACCACCGGCATGTGCTGGGCATCCCCGGCTGCGCGGAGGATCTTCAGCCCCTCCTCTTCGAGCCCCTGGAACGAATAGGGACTGGTGCGCGGCTTGAACGCGCCGCCACGCAGGATGTGCGCGCCGGCCTGCTTGACCGCCTGCGCGATCCGGTGCATCTGGTCCACATTCTCGACCGCACAGGGGCCGGCAATCAGCGCCAGATGGTCGCCGCCAATCTTCACCCCCGCCACCTCCACAATGCTCGCTCGCGGGTGCGCCTCCCGGCTCGCCAGCTTGTACGGGGGCAGGACCGGGATCACCTCGCTCACGCCCGGCAGCGCCAGCAGCGGCTCGAACTGTACCTTTTCCTCGTCCCCGATGATGCCGATGATCGTGCGATACGTCCCGCGGCTCAGATGCGCCCTCAGGCCCACCGCCTGGATGCGATCCACCACGTGCTGGATCTGCGCTTCGGTGACGTTCGGCTCGAGGATGACAATCATGACACAGCTGCAGCAAGAAACCACGCAATGATCGGCCACGCGGCGGCACAATCGAATCTAGCAGTTTACCACACGAGCGGGCGGGCCGTCGAGGGCGTGCCAGCAGGTTGACAAGCGGGCGGCCGGTTGCCAGGATGACGCACCGGGGTCCCCCCGGTGGTTGTCGTCTCCCGGTGGTTGTCGGACGCGGCACCGCGGGGTCCGCGGGGAGCGCACTGGCATCGGCGGCCCCGTTGACGGAGAAGACCGCCCGTGTGGGGTGCCGCTCGTATGCCAGAGTCTGCCGTTGCCAGAACGTGCGCCGGGTCGCCGCGGCGGGAGCTGCGCCGGCTGCTGGGATTCCTGGCACTGGTGCTCGTCGTGCGGCTGGTGCACGTGCTGCTGCTGGGGACCCCGCTGACCGGCATGAATCCGAAGATGGCGGCGCTGGCGAAGGACTGGATCCAGCTGGGCTGGGGCACCGCACAGCTGGGCGTGCCGCCAGGTCCGGTCTGCCTGCTGGCCGCGCTGTCCGGACTGCTGGGGCTGCCACCGGGGAGTCTCATTCCGCTGGTGCTGATCAGCGCCCATCTGTGCCTGGCAGCCGGTTTCTGGTACTGGCTCAAGTCGCTGCAGCCGGACGACGAACTGGCTGCCGCCAGCCTGCTGCTGTGTGCGTTCCTGCCCGCGCACAACAGCTATGTGGGCTTGGACAACTACCCGGTGGTGTTCGCCGCCGCGGCGTTTCTCGGTGCGCTGGCGATCTGGCACGATTCGCTCCGGCGCGCGTTGAGCTGGCCGTCCCTGCTCGGACTGGTTGTGCTGGCTGCCGGGATTGGCACCTTCCGCGGCGAGTACGTGTTTTTCCTGCCGCTGTATTTCGCGTTCTTTGCCGGAGGCCATGCGATCCAGCATGGCGTGTGGCCACCACGCACTGCCTGGGCACCGGCGTGCATCATGCTGGTGGCCGTAGTTGCCGGCACCTGTACCGCGTCGATTGGCCGCCCCCTGCAAGCCGACCGCTTGACGCTGGTCCCCCCGCAATACATGTGCTGGACGTTTCTCGATGGCACACCTCCGGCCTGGCAGACGCCGGCAGACGGTTCCGAGGCGGACCGCGTGCGGCGCGGCATCGAGCATTTCGGACATCCAGCCGACTACGACTACTCGGTCCTGCGCATGATGTGGAGCCATCCCGGGCAGACCGTCGCCAAGTTCGTCCTGAATCTGCCGTCCTGGCTGTTCGAGCTGGGGCGGCGTCACGTGGTGGTGCCGCTCCCGCTGGCGCTGGTCGCGGCGTGGGGCGCAGTGGTACTGTATCGGCGCCGCGGCCGGAGCGGCGCCGGCATCTGCTGGACCGCCACGCTGGCCGCCGTGCTGATGACCGTCTTCCTGCCATTGCTGATCGTCTCAGCGCGGTACATGCTGCCGGCCTTTCCCGCCATGTGTGTCCTGGGGGCGGCCGGACTGCTGGCCCTGTGGGGCGGGCTCCACCGCTGCGGGCTCCATCTGACGGGTCTGCGGGGCGCACGGTGGGCCGCCATGGCGGCAGTCTGCGTCGGGCTGGAGCTGCTGTTGCTGCGCGGTGGCGGCCTGCTGCGCGACGCGCCCGACCTGCGGCCCGTCGCGACGTACGTGGACGAGCAATTTGGCCGGCTGCCCCGCCCGCCACTGCTGATCGATCCCGACAGCACGGCGATCGACGGCGCGTGCCGCGCGACGATCTGCAACCGGTGGATCTATCGGGCTGAGGGGTGGACCCAGTTCAGCGTCCACGCGAAAGACCCCCTCGCGGCGGCTCTGTCCCCCGAGGCGGCAGCGCTGGGTCTCGACACCGTCGTGTTCTGGGTCCCCGGGAGCGATGTGACGCCGGAGGGCCAAAGGCGACTGGCCCAGTGGACACAGGCCGGATATCGCCTGCACCAGACGCACGTGACACCGGCTGGCGCGTGGCCCCAGTACACGATTCTGACGCTCCGCGCGGTGCAGGCTGAATGACGCCCGGCCGTGGGTTATTCCTCCACCGGCTGCGTCGCAGGGTACGAACCGAGCACCTCCAGCCGCACCGTCTTCCGGGCGAGCGCGGCCAGTGCACGCTCGGCGCCCCGGTCGGCCGGATGCCCCTGGAACTCGACGAAGAACAGGTACTTGTTCGGGGTGTTCGGCATCGGGAACGACTCGATGAACGTCAGGTTCAGGTGGTGGCGTTTGAAGATCGCCATGGCGTCCGCCAGCGCACCCGGCTGGTGTGGCACCGCGAACATCAGCGACGTCTTGTCGTTGCCCGTGCCGGCCGGGGGCTGGTCGCCGATCACCGCGAAGCGCGTCACGTTATGGCGGTTGTCTTCGATATCCCGCGCGATCACGTCCAGCCCATAGTGCACGCCTGCCTGCCGGCTGGCGATGGCCGCCGCGCCCGGCTTCTCCGCCGCCAGACGCGCCGCGGCCGCCGTGCTGTCGGTCTCCACCAGCCGCGCTTCGGGCAGGTGGCGTGCCAGCCAGCCGCGACATTGCGACAACGCCTGCGGCTTGCTGCACACTTCGCGTACAGCGCTGCGTGAACACTTGCCCAACAGGCAGTGGTGAATCCGCAGCTGCACCTCGCCGCAGATCCGCAGCGGCAATCGGGCAAACATGTCCAGCGTGTCGGCCACTCGCCCGTCAGTCGAGTTCTCGATCGGCACGACCCCGACATTCGCCTGACGCCGGCTCAAAGCGTCAAACACCGCGGCAATCGTCGGCACCGGCACCAGCTCGGCACTCGTCCCGAACCGCTCCACTGCTGCCAGGTGGCTGTAACTGAACTCCGGCCCCAGGTACACGACGCGCGTCTGCCGCACCAGCTCCCGCACACCGCTCAACAACTCGCGGAAGATGGCCCGCATCGCACCGTCGTGCAGCGGGCCCGGATTGGCCTTGGACACGCGCTCGAGACACGCGGCGTCCCACGTCGACAGGTCGGCCGGCACGCCGCCCGACGCCACCTGCGCGGCAGCCGCTCGATGGGCCGCCGCACATTGGCTGATCAGCTCCACCAGGGCACGATCCAATCGCTGCGACTCCGCGTCTGAAACGCTGTCCCGCGGAACCGGTGGAGCATCAGGGGCATTAACAGAGCGCCGGGAAACCGGCTGTCGTTTCGTGGGCATGGGTACACCGTGGGTGAATTCCGAATGTGTCCTTCTACAACCCGTGCACCGCACTGTCAACCAACAGCGGT
>DAISIS010000180.1:0-2459 GCA_036821925.1 Pirellulaceae bacterium | reverse complement strand
CCTGACGCGCGGCCTGCCAATTTGGCAGCGTGCTGGGGCGGTGGATCTCGCCAAGCCCCCGCGATCTGCGGCCAACACGCTGTAACCGTATATGTTTCCAGCGTTTAGGAAGACCACGTAAAAGACGACTGACGTCGGCACGGCCTTTGCGTTTCAGACGAAACTCACGCGTGTCTCTGACACCTGCGCAATCGCACACGGGCGGCCTCTGGCGCATGGCTCGAGCGTCCACAGGGCGCAGCGGCGGTATCCACACGGACCACAAACGACGACCAGTACGAGGGCAACCTGATGGCGGAAGGCGAAAAAATCATCGGCATCGATTTGGGGACCACCAATTCGGTAGTGGCTGTCATGGAGGGAACGGAGCCCAAGGTCATCCCGAACGCGGAAGGCAATCGGTTGACGCCCAGCGTGGTCGCGTACACGGACAAAGGCGAAGTGCTGGTGGGCGAACCGGCCCGCCGCCAGGCGGTGACCAACCCGACGCGGACCGTGTATTCCGTGAAGCGGTTCATGGGACGCCGGCACAGCGAAGTGACCACAGAAGAGAAGATGGTGCCGTACAAGGTCGTCGGCGGCCCCAGTGACTACGTGAAAATCCAGGTCGGCGACAACCAGTACACGCCGCAGGAAGTCTCGGCCAAGACGCTTCGCAAACTCAAGGAAGCTGCGGAAGCCTATCTGGGGCACAAGGTCAACAAGGCCGTGATTACGGTCCCCGCCTACTTCAACGACGCGCAGCGACAGGCGACCAAGGACGCGGGCCAGATCGCCGGCCTGGAAGTCGCGCGGATCATCAACGAACCGACCGCCGCCGCGCTGGCCTATGGCTTGGACCGCAAGAAAGACGAGAAGATCGTCGTGTTCGACCTGGGCGGAGGCACGTTTGACGTCTCCGTGCTGGAGGTGGCCGATGCGTCAGACGACGAGAGCAAGAGCAAGGTATTCCAGGTCATCAGCACCAGCGGTGACACGCACTTGGGGGGTGATGACTTCGACCAGGAGCTGATCAATTACGTGGCGGGCGAGTTCAAGCGGGAGCACGGCATTGACCTGCGCACGGACACGATGGCGCTGCAGCGTCTGCAGGAAGCGTGCGAGAAAGCGAAGAAGGAGCTGAGCTCGCGGCCGCAGACGGACATCAACCTGCCGTTCATCACGGCCGATGCAACGGGTCCCAAGCACCTCCAGCTGACCATCGCCCGCTCGAAGTTCGAGGAGTTGATCGATCACCTGGTGGAGCGCTGCCGCAAGCCGCTGATGCAGGCGCTCCAGGATGCCAACCTCAAGCCGGGCAGCATTGACGAGATCGTGCTGGTGGGCGGTTCGACCCGGGTGCCGAAAGTCCGTCAGATGGTCAAGGAGATTTTTGGCAAGGATCCGCATCAGGGGGTGAACCCGGACGAAGTAGTCGCGGTGGGTGCCGCCATCCAGGGGAGCGTACTGGCCGGCGACCGCCGGGACGTGCTGCTGCTGGACGTGACGCCATTGACGCTCGGCATCGAGACGGAAGGGGGCATCATGACCCCGCTGGTCGAGCGGAACACGACCATTCCGGTCGAGAAAAAGAACATCTTCAGCACGGCGGCGGACATGCAGACGGCGGTGACGATCAAGGTGTTCCAGGGCGAGCGGAAGATGGCGACGCATAACCGTTTGCTGGGTGAGTTCAACCTGGAAGGGCTCCCCCCCGCTCCGCGTGGCGTGCCGCAGATCGAGGTGAAGTTCGACATCGACCAGAACGGGATACTCAACGTCGCCGCGCGGGATCTGGGGACCCAGAAGGAGGCGACGATCCGCATCGAGCAGTCGGCCGGCCTGTCGGACACGGAGATCGAGCGGATGCGGCATGACGCCGAGTCCCACGCGGAAGAGGACCGCCGCCAGTTCGAGCTGGTGGAGGCCCGCAACCAGGCTGACCAGATGTGTTACCAGCTGGAGAAGCTGATGCAGGAGCACGCCGAAAAATTGGGGGAGAACGACCGGGCGCCCCTGGAAAAGGCCGTGCAGAAGACGCGCGAGGTGGCCAAGGGGAGCGACACCCAGGCCATCCGTTCGGCGATCAGCGAACTGGAGCAGGCGTCGCAGGCGTTCAGCAAGACGCTCTACGAGCGCGCTCAAGCCGGAGCCCAACCCGACCAGGCCGGCTCACAAACCAAGGGGCAAGCCGGCTCGGGCGGTGATGACGATGCGATCGACGCGGAATTTGAAGTGAAGGACTAGCTACTTCTCTTCCAGTCCCAGCTGGGCGACGACGAGGGTGCCGCCAGGCGAGAGACGTCGGATTTTTTCCGCAATCACGGCCTTTTCCGAGGCCGTGGCCTTCGTGAGACGCTGTTTGAGCCGCGTGACTTTCACGCGGCGATGGCGGCGACGCTTCAACTCTTTTCTTCGTTCGATGGAACCCACGCTCGTTGGTCCTCCTCCGGTCACAAGCCTCTCCAGAACCGCTGGCC
>DAISIS010000179.1:2499-10341 GCA_036821925.1 Pirellulaceae bacterium | reverse complement strand
TCGCGCGGTAGATCGCGCAGGCCGGAGAACATGTCCCGCATCTCCTGGCCGCTCGTCTCACGCAGCTTGTTGAGCTGCTCGAGTTGATCATCCACCAGTTCGAGCTCTTTCTGGACGTCTTCGCGGGCCAGGAGCATGACGTCGCTCATGCCGCCGCCCATACCGCCAAACATCCCCCCCATGCCAGGCATCATCCCCATGCCCATGCCCGGTCCACCAAAGCCGCCCGGACCGCCCGGCGGCGGACCACCCGGTCCCCCCCGCTGCTGACCCGGCCCCTGACCACGTCGGCCCTGCGCCTCAGCGCTGCACACACACGCCAACAGAAACAGCATGGCGACTGACCACACCACAGCTTGCTTACCCCACTTCATCTGACAGTCTCCTCGAGAAGGAATTGGACTCTGCATCCCCACTGGGACCCCGTAGATTGAACCCGCGGGAGCAAATCGGGTTCCGCCACATTGCGGGAACCTCGAACAGATGTCACCCGCACGCTGCCTAGCGCCGCGGTCTCGCGGCCACCCGGTCTGTCGTCTGACAAGCACCAGCCGTCGCACGGGGCGGATCAACGCATCCCGGGCCGGAATACACAACACTAGCGGCGGCCGCCCGCACCGCTGCGCGTCCCACCTCGTTGCGTGCCTCCGCGCGTGCCGCCTGGCATGCCTCCCCGCATCCCGCCCATGCCACTGCGCTGTCCACCGCTGGCGCCGGGCATGCCGCCGCGTTGTCCCCCCAGGCCGGGCATGCCGCCAAACCCACCGAAGCCGCCGGGCATCCCGCCCATTCCCTGTGGTCGCTGCATGAACGGCACGGCGCCGCCGGAGGCCGGGGTGCCGAAGGGCATGCCGAACGCCCCGCCGGGACGCTGGCCCGACTGGCTGCGGCTGCTGCCCGACGGCGACGTGGTCGTTGCTCCGGTGATCGCCGACAAGGCGCGCTGCACTGTGTCGGGATTCGACTTGAACTCCACGATCTCAATCGTCTCATCCAGTTCCGGGCTGCCGATGTCAATCAGCTCCACCAGTTCCCGGACCTGTTCAAACAGCGGTTCGGGAGCGGTCACGATCAACGAGTTGCTGCGGTTGTCGACGGTGATCGTCATTTTTGCCTCTTCGCTCTTCACGTCTGCCTCGGCCCGCCCGCCGCGGCCGCCGCGCAGTGCGCGGATCAGTTCGACCGGGTTGGGCTGGCCACCCGCCTGCCCCCCACCGGCCGTGACCATGCGGTTGGCGAATGCTTCCCGCACGAGGCCGGCCACCAGTTCCGCCTCCAGATAGCGGATCGGCAGGACGTGCGGCTTGCCGGCTGTCTGCACATCCGTAATGCTCCCTTCCCGGTCGATCACCTTGAGCAGCTGTTCGATCAGCTTGACATCGACCGGCAGGGCCTGCACGATCAGGCAGTTCAGTCGCGTATCGGCCACGATGGAGACCGGGCCGGTCACCTGCACGGTCGTCACGACACCGCCGTCGCCCCCGCCGGCGCTGCCCAGCAGGGCGCCGAGAATCCCGCCGCCTCCCCCCATCAGGTTCGCGGCGACGTCCCCGACCAGCGACCCGCCGCCCGAGCCACCTTCGCTCGTGCCACCTAGGATGTCCGAAATGAGCTGGCGCGCCACTTCGGCCTTGCAGTGTTTGAGGAAATAGACGGTGAAGTTCTTGCCCGTCCCTGGTGCCGACGGCGGCATGACGGTGCGGAGGATTTCTTCGAACTCATCGAGCGCCACGGTGTCCTCGGACGAGATCAGAATGCCGTTGGGGGTGAACTCGATGCGAATGTCACTGGGCGGCCCCGCCGCATCTGCGGCGGGTTCGGTCGCCGATGCTGGCGGCACCGGCGGTGCATCATCGCGCGGCGCATCCGCCGCTTCCATGCCGGCAGCGCTGGCGGGGAGTTCCCCCGCGTCATCCTGCGCCGTCCCGTCGGGCCGATAGCTGGTCAAGCGAAACGGTCCGTGCGATACCGTGCCGAGCGGTTCAGTTTCTTCGTCTTCCTGCCAGGTCACCTTGTCGCGTGGCCGCTCGGGCGCAGCGGGAGCGGCAGCGGAAGGCTGGATATTCTCGCCGGTGGTCTTCCGCTGCGGCCCGGGCGTCGGCCGGGTGGGGTCATACTCCGGGACCGCCTGGGGGTCGAGCGGCACTTCGCGCAGGTCAATTACTCCCGGACCGGTTTCGGACGGCGTCGTCATCCGGATCTGGTTCGGTCCGCGCCACAGCCGTTCCGCCATCTCCACGGCGGAGACCGCCTCGCTGCCGGTGAGCGGGATGAACCGCAGCGTGCTGGTCGACCCGCCCGCGGCCGACCCTTCCAGTTGTTCGATGAACGCGGCGACCTGTTCCAGCTGTTTGGGGGTCGCATGGACGAGCAATTTGGCTGAGAGCGGATCGGCATCCACCGTGATGCCGCTCGTATCGCCTTCTTTCGCCGGCGGGAAGAACTTGGTGAGCGCCGCGGCCATGGTCTTGACGTCCATCGTCCGGACCTGGAAGACTTTGAGCTGCGGCGCTTCGCCTTCCAGCTGGCGGATGGTCTCCTGGATCGTGCGGTGTTCTGACGGGCGGGCCAGCGCGATGACCTTCTTGGTCTTGGCGTCGAGCGACATGCGCACGTCGGGGAGGCCGGCCAGCAGCGTCTGCAGCACGGCCAGCGCCTCCTGCGGATCGAGCTCGCCCAGCTGATGCGTCAACAGCTGCGGCTGTTCGAGCGCCACGGCGGCGGTGGCCGCCTCGCGTTTGACGTCGACTGTCTCTACCAGCTCCTGCAGGATCTGGATCTTGTCGCGCGAGCCGGTGGCAAAGATCCGCGTGCCCAGCGGATCGACCGCGATGCTCACTTCGGGCCCTACATCCTTCCCGTCCTCCAGCCCCAGCAGCGGTCGGGCGATTGTCAGCACCTCTTCCGGCGCGACGAACTGCAGCTTGATCTCGACAATCCCTTTCTCTTTGATCCCCGTCGGATTCTCCGCGCTCTCGATCACATCCCGAATCATGCGGAGCTTGCCGACAGTTTCGGTCACCAGGATCTGCCGCGCCCGCGGCATGACCACCATCTTGCGTCCCGGCCCGAGCAACTGCTGGATCTCCTGCTCCACCTCGGTCGGCTCCAGTTTCGCCAGATGGAACACGGTCTTCACCAGTTCGAATTCCCCCCGCCCCTCAAGTTTCTCGATCGGCGCGAATTCCACCAGCACGTCCGGCACTTCGTCCTCCAGACTCATGACCGACAGCAGGCGTCCGCGCCGCACGAGTGTGTACCCTTGGGGCAGCAACACGCCGTTGATCAGGTCGATCGCTTCGCTCGGCGTGTACGCCTGCGAGTCGGAGTAGTTGAAGGTGCCTTCCGGAACGAGCGTGGACTGGAGGGACAGATCAGCCTGTTCCGCCAGCCAATCCAGCACATCCTGCCAGGGCTGGTACCGGAAGTTGAACCGCAGCTTGACCGCCTCCGGGTCCGGCTGGGCGAGCCCCTGGGCGCTATCGTCGTCCTCCGGCGTGTCCGGCAACTCGGTCGGCGCGGCGGGCGCGGCGTCTGGCTGGGCGTCCGGCGCCGCGGGCGTCACCGCCGGCTGCTGTGCCACTTCGCCGTCCGCAGGCTGGGCCGCCATGGCGGGGGGACTGGCGGCGTCCGCCGGCGGCGACGACGCGTCCTCGCCCGCCGCGTCCGCGGGCCCTGCCTCCGGTTGAGGCTCGTCCGGCGCAGCGACGGCAGGCTGCGCATCTTCTGCTGGCGCTGCAGGCGCTGGTGCCTGCTCCGCGAGCGGTGCTTCCGGAGCGCTGTCGGCAGGCGCTGCTGCGGCCGCCTCCTCCGCGGCGTTCGGCTCGGGCTGCGCTGCGGCGGCGGCCGGTGAGGCGGCTGAGGTCGGACCGGGCCCCAGACCGGCCAGCTGGTCCCACATCGACTTCTGCTCGCGTGTCAGCACGGACCGCAGCTGACGCTCGTGTGTGTCCCGCGCCAATCGCTGTTCCGCAGCGCCTCCGCGCGTCATCGCCTTGGCCCGCTCCGCCATGAGCCGCGCGACGGCGTCCCGCTGGTCGTCCGACAACCCGAGCAACCGGGCCATCTCGTCGTCCGCCAGCGATGCCATGCCCGTACGCTGCAGACGCAGCTGATTGAGTTTGCTCCGCTGCTCCTGTGTCAACAACTCGAAACCCAGCCGCTCCGACTCCGCTACAAACGGCGCCAAACGCTCGGCGCGCAGTTCGGGTGGAAGGTCTTTCACACTCAGCGCCAGAGTCGTCGCTTCGGTCACCCGTTGGTCGACGAGCCGCCGCAGTGTCTCGCGCACTTCGTCTGAGAGCCCCAGGTGCCGGGCCCCCTGCTCCTCGACAGCCAGCGACAGGATGCCGACAAAGGCTGGGTCGGCAGCGCGTGCCGCTCCCGCCGTGATCAGGCCGATCCCGATCCACACGCCCAACATCAGGAGGCTCAGTCGCATCGTACGGCGATTGGAATGCATCGAGTCAGTACTCCACTAGCGAGACGGCCGCGCATGCCGCAGCCTCCGTAAGGCCACCTTCCAGCCGCCTGCGGCACCATCCCGCAGGCTGCCGGCCGCGCCCACCTGATCCACCCATCAACATACACCCGACACGCAGGCGCCCATAGCTCAGACGCGATATTCGGGGACCACCTGCGTACCGCCCCCTCGACTCCGACTTCGTGGACCCCCGCCAGCCGGGTCCAATGGCGCAGCACTTCGTGCCGGTTGACGGTTTCATTATCATTCAACCGTCTGGAATTCCCAACGTTTCGCCAGCGAACGGGGAATTTGGGGGGGCGTTTCGGGCAACCGTACGGATTGTGCGGCGGGAGCGGCCGGGATGCGGCCGCGGCGAGGAACAGTTCGGCGCGCCGGGGCTGCACCCCTGACGCGGCGTTGACTCGGTGGCGACTGGTCCGGCCGCGTGTGGTCGGCGGAATACGGAGTTCGCCCATCGTCGCCGCAGGCGGAATTGTTATAAAGGAGGGGCGGATTGCGTGGAGGCAAACGCCGTGATTTCGGTAGTCGAACTAACCAAGCACTTCTACGTCGGCCAGACGACCCTCGTGGCTGTCGATCGGTTGTCGTTCCGGGTAGAGGCTGGGGAAGTCTACGGCCTGCTTGGTCCCAACGGTGCGGGCAAGACGACCACGTTGTGGATGGTCCTGGGCGTGCTGCAGCCGACCGCCGGATATGCCGAGGTGGACGGCTATCGTTCGACCGACGTTCCGGACGCGGTCAAGGCGCGGCTGGGGCTGGTGTCGGCCAGTGCAGGTGTTTATCCGTGGCTGACCCCGCGCGAGACGTTGCTGTTTTTTGCGGACCTGTACCACGTGCCGCCCGAAGAGGCGGTGGAGTCGGTCGCGCGGATCAGTGAACGCCTCGGCCTGACGCGTTTTCTGGACCAGCGCTGCGCGACGCTCAGCACCGGCCAGAAGCAGCGGGTCAATCTGGCGCGGGCCCTGATCCACGCGCCCCAAATCATGCTGCTCGACGAACCGACCCGGGGGTTGGACGTGTGGGGGAGCAAGGTGATCTTCGATTACGTGCGGCACTTGCGTGATGCGGGCAAAGCGGTCATCGTGTGCACGCATCGCCTGGACGAGGCCGAACGCCTGTGCGATCGGTTTGGACTCCTGCATCACGGGCGTCTGCTGCACGAGGGCACCCTCGCCGAGCTCCGCGTACGCACCGGCTGCCAGTCGCTGACCGAGATGTTCCTGCAGCTGATCGAGACAGCGGCCGACGCGGGGATGGGGTCACCATGAGCGACGGAGTCCGGCCACTGGTTCGGCGTGCAGGTGTGGGGCGCATCATCAGGCTGACCCGCAAGGAGCTGCGTGAGACGCTGCGCGACCGTCGCACCGTCATTACGCTCGTGTTGATGCCGCTGCTGGTGTACCCGCTGATCAGCATCTCGTTCAACAAGTCGGTGCTGATCACTGCCGAGCAGGCGGGGCAGACGGTGTATGTCATTGGTGTCAGTTCGCCGCGGGACAGCGAGGTACTGCAGGGGCTGTTGAGTTGGGGCAGCCAGCTGCTGGCAGCGCAGGAAGCGGAGTCCGCCTCCGGTGCAGCCGCGGTCGAGACGGGCACGGAATACCTCTTGTCCCCCCGCGAATCGGTCGAGTTCGACCTGGTCCCCGGCTCGCTCGAATCGCAGGTGGCCAACCATGTCGTCCATGTGGCGGTGCGTGTCCGGTATCGCGCGGAACAGGAGAACGCGCCGCGCGCGGACGCGGCGCTGGAATGCGAACTGATCTATCGGGCCAACTCGCCGGCCAGCCGGCGCGCGATGCGATTTGTTGACGACCGCCTGCAGATCCTCAACGAGGCCTCGCTGCGGAACCGCTTGGCGCAGGCCAAGCTGTGGGCCGGCGTGCCGGCCGCCGTCTCCCGCAAGACGGTGGCCACGGGGCGCGCCGCGCCGTTCTCGCTTTCCACGCTCGTCCCGCTCGTCCTCATCCTGATGACGATCACCGGAGCCGTCTATCCGGCGATCGACCTGACGGCTGGGGAACGGGAGCGGGGGACGCTCGAGACGCTCATCGCCGCGCCCATCTCGCGGATGGCCCTGCTGCTGGCCAAGTACCTGGCGGTGCTCACCGTGGCCGTGCTCACGGCGATGGTGAACCTGATGGCGATGACGGTCACCATCATGAGTTCCAGCCTGCAGGAGCAGCTGTTCCCGCAAGGGTTGTCCCTCACGCTGATCGCCGAGATCTTCGGGCTGATGGTGCTGTTCGCCGCCTTCTTTTCGGCCATTCTGCTGGCGCTGACCAGCTTCGCCCGCAGCTTCAAGGAAGCGCAGGCCTATCTGATCCCGGTCATGTTGCTGGCGATTTCACCCGGCCTGTTGAGTTTGATGCCGGGCCTGCAGCTGACCGGCCTGCTCGCCGTCACGCCGCTGGTCAATATCGTGTTGCTGTCGCGCGACCTGCTGGAAACCAACACGACACCGGTGATGTCGGCGTTGGCCATCATGTCGACTGCCGTCTATGCCGTCGGGGCGTTGCTCCTGGCGTCCAAGGTGTTTGGCAACGACGCGCTGCTTTACGCCAGCCGGGGCAGCTGGTCCGACCTGCTGCGCCGGCCGGTCGTGTCGCGCAGCGCCCCGACTGCGGCCGCAGCGGTGGCCTGTCTGGCCAGCATGTTCCCCTGTTATTTTTTGCTGGGCAATCTGGCCGCGCGGTACACGGGCGCGGTCGGCATTCAGCTGGTCCTGCACGCCGGCGTGAGCGTGGTCGTCTTTGCGTGCTGCCCGCTGGTGTTCGCGGCAGCACAGCGCGTCCGCCTGGCCACCGGTTTCCGGCTGGGCCGCCCGCCGCTGCTGGCGTGCGCGGGCGCGGCGCTGCTCGGCTGCGCCCTGTGGCCCTTTGCCTATGAACTGTTCCTGGTCGGCCGACTCTTCGGCGTGGCGACCCTGGAACGCAGCCAATTCGAGGCCACCGAGCAGATGCTGCGGGCGTTTCAGGGCCTGTCCCCAGCGCTGGTCCTGTTGACGTTGTCGGTGGTGCAGCCGGTGTGCGAGGAGTTCTTCTTCCGCGGCTACCTGTTCCACGGGCTGCGCGATCGGTTTCCGGGCGGCAGCGTGATCATCATGTCGAGCCTGCTGTTCGGACTGTGCCACGTGCTGAATCCCGCCACGTTAACCCCCGAACGATTCCTGCCCAGCACGTTCCTGGGTTTGTTTCTCGGCTGGACTTGCTACCGCACCGGGAGCATTCTGCCGGGCATCGGCCTGCACGTGATCCATAATGGGGTGTTGCTCACCATCGCGCAGATGCGGGACGCCATCATCGCGCAAGGCTGGGACCAGGAGGGGCGCGAACACCTGCCGCTGGCCTGGCTGGCCG
>DAISIS010000179.1:0-2399 GCA_036821925.1 Pirellulaceae bacterium | reverse complement strand
ACGCACCCGATGGCGGCGGCCGCCAACGTGTCGCTCAAGAAGTGCGCCGACGATTGGATGCGTTGCAGCGCGGCCAGCACGGCGAACGAGGCGAACAGCCAGCGCCCACGGGGGTACAGCCAGGTCAGGCCGAACGCCAGGCCGACAGCCGTGGCTGTGTGCCCGGACGGAAACGACTGGATAGCACTCCTCCCCAGCACATCGATCGACCCGACGTCCGGCACGCGCCAGGAGAGAAACGTCGTCCACACATCGGCTGTGGCGTCGAAGGCGTGCGGTCGGACCCGGGGTATGAAGTGCTTGAGTATATTGGCCGCCAGCCCCGCCCCGTACGCGCAGGCCGCCACCCGCGGTAACCGAGGTCGCCGCACGGGATCCAGGACGGCCGCCGTGATCAGGATCAGCAGCACGCCCAGGCCGTGCGCAAAGACCTCCGACACCTCCAGCACTTTGCGCAGATCGCCCACGAGCGAGTGGGTCGCCGCGTACCGGCTGAGCGGCACATCGACCAGCAGCGCCGCGCAGGTCGACAGCGCAAATGCGGCAGCTAACCAGTACGGTCGATTTCGCGCGGGGACAGGTATATCCATAACGCGCGCAGGGTACCACGGTTCGCGGCGCCGGGGAAGAGCCGTTTTCGCCACGCCGCCCCGAGTCCCCGCCACGGCACGTCGCGCCCAGGAGACGCTAGCGGAGCGGGGCCCGGCCGCGGGGAAATTGAGCTTGTGGCTGAGCTGTCACTCGCCGTACACTCCCCCCAGCACAACCAGTGAGATGGCGGCCATGAACTCCACAGCGCGACACATCCTGCTCATCGTAATCCTGGGAACGCTTGTGCTCTTCAGCAATCTGGGCGGACCACGTCTGTGGGACCGTGACGAACCGCGCAATGCCGGCTGCGCGCGTGAGATGCTGGAGCGCGGCGACTGGGTCACCCCCGTCTTCGACGGCGAATTGCGGACCCACAAGCCCGTGCTGCTCTACTGGTTCATGATGACCGCCTATGCGGTGTTCGGCGTCAACGAGTTTGCCGCCCGGTTCTGGTCGGCCGCATCCGCTATCGGCACAGCGCTCCTGACGTACGGCATCGGCCGGCGTCTGTGGTCGCCCACTGTCGGACTGTGGGCCGCCGTGATCCTGGTGACGACGCTCATGTTCGACGTAGCCGGTCGTGCCGCCACGCCGGACGCGCTGCTGATCTTCTGGAGTACCGCGGCGATTGCCGTCTATGTATGGAGCGTGGACGTGCCTATGACGGCAGGGCGAGACAGCCGGGCGGGGGCCCTGCCGCAGCAGTGGTTTCCCGCGTGGCCTGCCGCGGCCTGCATGTACGGGTGCATGGGGATGGCGGTTCTGGCCAAGGGGCCGGTCGGCGTGGTGCTGCCCACAGCGGTGTTGGGCATGTACCTGCTGATTCAGCGGTTGCCGGCCCAGCGTCCCGCAGGCTCCGGAGCGGGGTCTGCGCGGTTTCTTGCTCGCGTGTGGCCGCTCCTGCGCCCCTTCGCTCCGGGGCATTTCCTACGCACTCTCTGGAGCATGCGGCCGCTGACGGCGCTGGTCGTCGTGTCGGCCGTGGCCCTGCCCTGGTATGTCGCCGTCGCCTGGCGCACGGACGGCCATTGGGTGCGTGGGTTCCTGTTGGACCACAACCTCGGCCGTGCCGCCCAGGCCATGGAAGGACACAGCGGCTCGGTGCTCTTCTATCCGCTCGCGCTGCTGGTCGGGTTCTTCCCCTGGTCCGTGTTCGCGGTGCCGGCGGCGCTCGAGGTATTCCACCGTCTGCGCAGCGCCGGCACCGACCGTGCCGGCCACGTGCTCGCGCTGTCCTGGCTGGGCGTCTACATGGGACTGTTCTCCATCGCACAGACCAAGTTGCCGAGCTATATCACGCCCACCTATCCGGCAGTGGCACTGCTGGTCGCCAGCTTTCTGGTCGCGTGGAGCAGCGGAGCGAGCCGCGTGGCAGCCATCTGGCCGCGCGCCGCATTTGCCTGCCTCGCGGTGGTCGGCGCGCTGGTCATCGCAGCCATTCCCATTGCCGCCGCGTGGTATCTTCCCGGCGAACAGTGGCTGGCCGGCCTGGGACTCATTCCGCTCGTCACCGCGGCGGTCGGCATGCGGCTGATTCGGCGCGCTGCACCAGCCCAGGCCGCCCGCGCGTTTGCCGCCGGCGCGGTCGCCCTGACCACCAGCATGTTCGCCGTCGGAGCGGCCCGCGTCGACACGCACCAGACGTTCGACTCGCTCGTTCGCGTCCTGCACCAGCGGTCGCCCCGCCCGCAGGTCGGTACGCTGGGCATAGCCGAGCCCAGTTGGGTGTTCTACATCGGCCACCCCCTGGATCGATTGACCATCCCCCCATGCCCCGGGGACGAGGCAGTTCAGCCCCCACGCACCTA
>DAISIS010000178.1:0-10368 GCA_036821925.1 Pirellulaceae bacterium | reverse complement strand
GTGGACGTGCCGCAGGACACGGGGAAGATGCAGCGGAAGGTGATCTGGTACCTGGTGTATCGGGTGCGCTATCTGGGCAACGACATGATTCCGGAGGCGCAGAAGGACGCGTTTGGGCACGATTTGTATGATGGCCAGCCGGTCACTCAGGAGGGTTGGACGTTCTTCCCGCAGCTGGTGCTGGCCAGCCACGATTTCGCGAAGTCGTATCAGGACCGGATCATTCCGGCGGCCAAGGCACCGATTGAAGCGCGGGAGATGCGTGGCGAAAAGCTGCTCAACTCGGTGGAGATCAGCCGGCAGCCGATCCGGCTGTCGACAGCCGACGATCCGCAGGAGGTCTGGGGGGTAGCCACCTGGGAGGACATCGACCCGCGTCTGACCTATTTCTCGGTGTTTGTCAAAGGGCTGACCAACGCGTACCAGCCTGTGGACTTGCCCGACGCGTTCCAGGCGGGCGATCCGCCGGGGACGGGGCGGGACATCCTGTCCAAGACGCTGCAGCTGAACTTCTGGCGGCCGGGTGACGCGGTCAACGAGGTGGAGGACGAGGTGCGTTACGGCGTGCCGTACGACGCGGACGCCGCGCGGCAGAAGCAGATTCTGGAGGCCTACGGCCTGCCGGAACGGGTTGATTACCTGTGGGTTTATCGCTAAAAGTTAAGGTTTCCCAAACGGACGACCAAGACTGGTAGCGAGGATAGACGCAATGGCTCACAAGAAAGGGCAGGGGTCCAGCCGCAACGGCCGCGACTCCAATGGTCAGCGGCGGGGCGTGAAGCGGTTTGGCGGGCAGCGTGTGCGGGCCGGCAGCATCCTGGTCCGCCAGTTGGGCACGCGGTTTCAGGCCGGGGCGAACGTAGGGCAGGGCAAGGACTACACGCTCTTTGCGCTCACCGATGGCGTCGTCATGTTCGACCGCCTCGGGCGGCGTGTCAATGTGGTCTGCAACTGATCGGCTGGTCGGCCGCGGGCGGGCTTTCCCGAGCGTGCGGCCGTTTATAGCATTCAGGGGCCATTCCTGTGGGAACGGTCCCTGTTTTCTTTGCGCCGGCGCACGCGGATGCGGCGGGTGTGAGGGCTCATGTTTGTCGACCGGGTTCAGATCGAAGTGCAGGCGGGCCATGGTGGCGACGGGTGCTGCAGCTTCCGCCGCGAGCGCTACATTCCCAAGGGAGGGCCGGACGGCGGCGACGGCGGGCACGGTGGCAGCGTGATCATCCGGGCCACGGCCGGGGTCGACAGCCTCTCTCCGCTGGCGCATCGGCGGACGTGGCGGGCGGACGCGGGGCGGCACGGAAGCGGCGCCGATCGCCATGGGCGCAGCGGCAAGGACCTGGTCATCGACGTGCCGCCGGGCACGGTGGTGTGGGACGCCGAGCAGCAGTTTGTGATCAAGGATCTCGTGGCGGTGGGGGACCAGTTTGTGGCCGCGCGGGGTGGCCGCGGGGGGATGGGGAACACGCATTTCAAGTCGGCGACCAACCGGGCGCCGCGGCAGTGTACGCCGGGGGAGGACGGGGAGCAGCGTCTGTTGACGCTCGAGCTGAAGGTGATTGCCGATGTGGGGCTCATCGGCAAGCCGAATGCCGGCAAGAGCACGCTGTTGAGTCGTCTGTCACGGGCGCGGCCGACGATCGCGGACTACCCGTTCACGACCAAGGTACCGCATCTGGGCCGGGTGCAGATCGACGCCGACCACTCGTTCATCCTGGCCGACATTCCGGGGCTGATCGAGGGGGCTCACGCCGGCGTGGGGCTGGGGCACGAGTTTCTGCGGCACATTGAGCGGGCGGGGATCCTCGTGCATCTGATCGAACCGGCGCCGGCCGACGGCAGCGATGCGGTGGCCAACTATTGGGCCATCCGCAAGGAGTTGGTCGAGTACAAGTCGTGGCTGGGAGAACGGCCGGAGATTGTGGCGGTCACCAAGGCGGAGCTGCCCGGCGCCGCGGCCGTGCAGGAGCGGCTGGCGGACGCCGTCTCTGGCGAGGTGTTGTTGATATCAGCCGTGACAGGCCAGGGCCTGAACCGGCTCATCCAGGCGATTGCCCGTCAGCTTGCGCACGTGCCCGCATGAATACACAGTCGCTTCGCCATCTGATGGTTGCCGATGTGGGCAACAGCGCGATCAAGCTCGGCCGCTTCCTGATCACGACTGATGTGGAGGAGGCGTCGCAGCGTGTGGACCTGCAGCTCGACGGTGTCTATCCGACGGTGGTGCAGGCGAAGCACATCCCGCCGCAGGCGGCCGGCGGGGCGCTGCCCGTGCGTCTGGAGGCGGTGCTCATGCAGCTGCCCCAGACGCCGCTGTACTGGTTTGCGGCCAGCGTCAACCGCACGCTCGAAACACAGTTCTCGGCGTGGGTCCGCGCCGCGCGGCCGCAGGACGATTACGTGTTGTTGCAGCACAGCCATTTCCCGCTGCAGATCGATCTGCGCGCCCCGGACCGGGTGGGGACGGACCGGCTGGCCGCCGCGGTGGCGGCCAACGAGCTGCGAGCGCCCCAGCGCAGCGCGATTGTGGTCGACGCGGGGACGGCCGTGACGGTGGATCTGATCACCAGCGACGGTGTGTTTCGCGGCGGCGCCATTCTGCCCGGGATCCAGGCCGCCGCCCAGTCCTTGGCCGCCGCGACCGATGCGCTGCCCCGGCTGGAGAACCTGGACCTGTCCAGCACGCCGGACGCCATTGGCAAGTCGACGCAGGAGGCCATCCGCAGCGGGATCGTATGGGGGTGTGTCGGAGCGGTACGCGAGCTGATCCTGCAGCTCAGCGCTGCGGTGCCCGACGTGCCCAGCGTGTTCTGTACGGGCGGGGACGGCATGCATCTGGCCCGGCTGATCAACCGGGACATGAAGTTCGACCCCAATCTGGTCCTCCGCGGCATTGCGGCGACCGGCTACCGGTACCTGGCCGGCGCCCACGCGTGACCGGGCCGGGCGGTCACGGCCGCAGAATGGGGGTAGTTGTGGGCAAGCAGGTGGCCAACGCTGAGCAGTCTCGGACACGGCCGTGGCGCTGCCAGGCGGCGGTCCTGACGCCGCCCGGTCGCGGTGCGGTCGCCACGCTTGTGGTGGACGGGCCGGACGCCACGCAGGCCGTCAGCCAGCTGTTCCGGCCCGCCGCCGGGTGGCAGCTCGACCGCTGCCCGGCCGATCGTGTCGTGTTCGGGTACTGGGTGCCGCACGCCGATCCGGATGCGGCGCCGGCGCGCGGCGCGGAGGAAGTCGTGGTCTGCCGGCGCAGCGCGGAGCGGATCGAGATCCATTGCCACGGCGGCTCGGCAGCCGTCGAGCATGTGCTGGGGACGCTGGCCGCCGCCGGGTGCGCGCCGGTGCCGGCCGCCGACTGGGTGCTCCGCCGCAGCGGCGATCGGCTGATGGCCGAAGCGCGTCTGGCACTGGCGCGCGCCCGCACGGTGCGCGCGGCCGCCGTGCTGCTCGATCAACACCGCGGCGCGCTGTCGCACTGCGTGGCGGAGGCGATCGAGCACATTGGTGCCGGGCGCCTGAACGCTGCGCAGCAGACGCTCGCGGCCACCCGCCGGTGGTCGGCGTTCGGTCAGCGACTGGTTCAGCCCTGGCAGGCGGTGCTGGTCGGCCGGACAAACGCGGGGAAGAGCAGCCTGCTCAACGCGCTGCTGGGCTATCCGCGATCGCTGGTCGACTCCGCCGCCGGCACGACCCGCGACGTGCTGACCGCGGTCACGGCTGTGGATGGCTGGCCCGTCGAACTTTCGGACACGGCCGGTTCGCGCAACGCCGCGAGTGAACTGGAGAGTGAAGGCATCGCGCGTGCCGTGCGGCAGGCTGCGGCGGCCGACCTGCTGGTAGTCGTCGCGGACCTGACAGCGCCGTGGTCCGCCGAAGACGAACGCTGGGTGCAGGCTGCCCCCCAGGAACCTCTGATCGTGCACAACAAGTGTGACCTGGTCAGCGCGATCCCGGCGGATCGTCCGCCCGGGCTGGCGACCAGCGCCGTGACGGCGGCGGGGCTCCCGGAACTGCTCGACCGGATCGCACAGCGTCTGGTGCCAGCCACTCCGCCCAGCGGTGCGGCAGTGCCGTTTCTCGCACACCATGACCAGGGTTTGTCACTGGCGCTGCAAGCGCTGCAGGAGCGCCGTCCGGAGCGTGCGAGCCGCCTTCTCCGGGAACTCCTGGACCCCGGCTGCGCGTAAGAAGACCACGCCATGACTGCATCTCCTTTCGAAGACCTTTCGGACTGTTACGAAGCGATGATCGACTGGCCGAAACGGCTGGCGCATGAGGCACCCTTCTATCGGCGGCTGTTGCAATCCGTTGCTGCCCGCCGCGTGCTGGATGTGGCCTGCGGCACCGGCCACCACGCCGCGCTGTTCCATGGCTGGGGACTGCAGGTGGAAGGCGCCGACATCAGCGAGTCGATGCTGGCGCGGGCGCGCCAGAACTTCGGAGAACCGGACGGGCTCGCGTGGACGCACCGGGGATACGCCGAGCCGCCCGCGACCGCTGGGCCGTTCGACGTCGCGCTGTGTGTCGGCAACTCGCTGGCGCTGGCACCCGATCTGCCGACCGTCCGTCTGGCTCTGGCCCGGATGCTTGCCGCCGTCCGCCCGGGCGGTGCGGTGGTGGTCCACGTGCTGAACCTGTGGCGGCTGCCAGACGGTCCGTGCCACTGGCAGAAATGCGTGCGGGCCGAGCTGCCGCAGGGCCCGGCGATCATCTTCAAGGGGGTCCACCGTCAGGGAGCGACAGGGTACGTGGAGCTCCTCGTGTCGTCGCTGGCCGATGTGTCTCAGTGGCGGAGCGACTGCGTTGCTTTTCTGGGCTTTGAAGCGGCCACCCTCGAACGCTGGGCCCGCGCTGCCGGCGCTGGCTCGGTGGAGGTGTACGGCAGCTATCATGACGAGCCGTATCAACGCTCCAGCAGTACCGATCTGATCGTGGTGGCGCGGGCTGGCTGACGTCTTGGATCCGCTCTTTCCGGCCGCGGCCAGGCGGCGAGGCACGCGGCTGCGCGGGCGGCTAAAGGGGGGGGGGAATTCGTTTGGACGCGACGGGAGGGGGGGGCTATGATGTCGCCCCCAATACCCGGGGAGGTGTGCGGACCGGGCAGACGTTCCGCCCGCGCTGGTGTTCAGGAGGAACTCGCGATGTGTCGTGACCAGAGATCGCTGCACGGTTCAATTGCCGGTCTGTGTGGTGCCTGTGTGTGGGTGGCGGTCTGGTGGCTGGCGGTCATGCCGGCGTGGGGCGTGTGCGGTCCGGAGGAGTCGCCGGAGAAATCACCGGACGAGCCGCAGACGCTGCTCGCGCCGGTGGAGTTGCTGCCGGTGAATCCGGAATCCGCACCGTCGGCGGAGCTGGCAGGGCCCGAGCTGTTCGGGCCGCCGGTGAAGTTGGCTCCGGAGCTGAACACGCTGATGGGGCCGGGCGCAGGGCAGACTGCCCGGGCGATCGACCGGATCAAGCCGGCCAATTTCAAGGAGATCACGCCGGGCGAGGCGACGCGCGACCTGGTTCTGGAAACGCTGGGCGAACCGGCCGCGACGTCGCCGCGGGGCGACAGCGAGGTGTGGACGTACGCGATCGGCCCGTTCCCCCAGGTGCGTGTGACGCTGCACGAGGACGTGGTGAGTTCCATTGTGATTCACCTGGCGAGTCCGACCGCGCGGGTGGATGTGTCGCGCGAGTTGGGCCTGGACGACTTGCAGCCGGTCGTCGTGCGTGATGAACAGCAGCGGCCGCTGGGGGAAGTCTATCCCGAGCGGGGTCTGATGTTTGCGTACGCCGACGGCGCGGCCGACGGCATGGAAGCGCGCGTGGAGCAGGTGATCCTGGAGACGATCACGGTCGAGCCGTTTCTGCTGCGGGTGCAGCAGCAACCGGCGGAGTACTACGCGCAGCGGCTGGCGGATCTGAGGGTGGTCCAGCGTCTGGCGCCGGAGGATCCTGTGGCGTTTGGCCTGGCCGCGCGCATCGAGCTGGCCTGTGGCCGCCCACTGACCGCCCTGGCAGCGGCTCAGAAAGCGGTGGAGTTGCATGCCGATTCCGTGGAGTATCAGCTGCTGCTGGCCGATGCGAAACGCCGGCTGGGGCAGACGCGCGAAGCGCTCGAGCTGGTGCGCGGTGCGCTGCGGCAATCTGACCTGTCGCCGCTGCAGCAGGCCCGCGCCCATTACCTGCTCGGCCGCATGCTGGCCACCACGACGCCCCGCAACTACCGGCAGGCGATGGAGGAGACGGTGGCGGCGATCAAGGTGGCCGCCGGGCACGTGGGGGGCGAGGACCGCGCCGCGCGCGTGGAGATCCAGCAGCAGCTGGTGGACGCGGAACTGTCGCTGGCGGAAATCCTGGCCTACGGCCCGTGGAAGCAGAAACACCAGGTGATCCCCCAGTGGCTGGTCACAGCCGAGAAGGCGGCGAACGAGCTGATTGAACAGGACGGCGGCCCGCGCGACGTGCTGCTGAGTGTCTACAATACGTCACTTCACTGCCTGCTGGTCCTGGACGGGCAAGGGACCCCGGACCACATTGCCGATGCCGCGATTCAGCTGGGGCGCGACCTCATCGCCCAGACGGAAGACGACGAGTACCGCGCCGGCATCGAGTGGCGTCTGGGCACCGGACTGTGGTTAGCCGCGCAGGTGGCCTACCGGCAGGAGCATGCGGACGCCGCCCTCGAGTTTGCGAACAACGCGGAGGTGCTGCTGGCCTCGGCCGGCAAGTCGCGCAGCGAGTCCCCGGAATCGGCACACCATCTGGCACAGCTGCGGTTCCTGACCGGCTCGATCTACGCGATCAATCGCCAGGACGACGCCTCCGCCATCCGCTGGTTCGACCAGGCGCTGCCTCACCTCCAACCCACCTACCCTGACAGCCTGCTGGACGAACGCGGGCTGATTGGCGAGCAGCTGGTCAGCATTGGGATTTCGCTCTGGGACACCGGCCGCCGGAACACGGCCGTGTCGGTGACGGAGGAGGGGGCGAGCCTGATTGCGCAGGCGGTCACGGACGGGTCGGCCAAGCGGGCTGCGCTGTCGGTGCCCTATCAGAACCTGGCGGAGATGCACCGCCAGCTGGGCAACAGGGACGAAGCGGACCGTCTGGCTCACAAGGCCGCCGAAGTCGATCCGGACGCGAGCCAGGGCGTGAAGCGGCGCTAGTGAAGCGGCGCTCGACCCAGCGCGACTCGGCCTGTCGAAGGAGCCCTTATGCACAGAACGGCGAGCTCCGGCTGCCTCTGGAAACTGGTAACGCTGTTCATCCTGGTGCCGCTATGCGAGCTCTGGGTGCTGCTCGTGCTGGCGCGGCACACCAGCATCTGGACGGCGCTGCTGGTCGTGCTGGTGATGGGGTTCGCCGGCACGCTGCTGGTGCGCGCCCAAGGCTGGCGCACGATGCGCCGGATCGCCGACGAGTTGCGCGCAGGGCGGCTGCCGACCGACACGCTGCTCGATGCCGCGCTGATCTTCGCCGCGGGGTTGCTGCTATTGACCCCCGGCCTGCTGACCGACCTGCTCGGCATCTCCCTGCTCATGCCGTTCTGCCGGCGCTGGTACCGCCAGGCCGCGGCGAGGTGGTTGCGCAAGAACATGCGTGTGGAGTCCTGGACGGGCACGGCTCCCGGTCCCCGCTCGCAGATCGTCGATGCGTACGTGATCGATCCTCCGGCCGACGAGCGGCCGCCCGGTCCTTCCCGACCGTGACCGTCAGGGGGCCTCGTTGCCGTCCCGTTCGGCCGCCTCGTCCGGCTTCTTCTCGCGGCTGGCGCGTCGGCGTCCTTTGCTCGCCTTCTCGTCCGGGGCCAGCGGCTGGGAGGCGGTGATGGTGATCCGCTGTCCTTCCGCGCGGCCGCGCAGCGTCGGGTAGAAGCGGGCGGTCAGTTCGATCTTGTCGCCCGGCCGGACCCACTCGCAGTGCCGCACGTCGACAGACACCTCCGCCGTCTCTGGCAGCTCGGCAATCACGAGGGCATTGCCGGCGTTGACTTTGAGACGGTTGTTCTTGTACTCGCGGAGCACGCCGATCACGAGCACGGGCAATTCGTCGGCCGCGTTGGGCGCCGTCTCCTTGGCCGCCGCGCGCCCCCGCTCGCGGAGCGGCGACTTGTCCCGGTCGTCGCTGGCCGGGTCTGCCGGCTTGGGGTCTGCCGGCTTGGGGGCCTGCGGCTGGGCCGCCGGTTCCGCCTGCCGCGGCTCCGCATCCGGCTGGTCCGCGCAGCTGCGGAACATCCCGCCCTCCAGGCCGCCCGCATCATCGGGATACAGGCCGGGCAAGCTGTTGGGCAGCACCGTGATGATGTCCAGCGCGGACACGGGGCGCGTGGCCGTGTATTCCCGCTGACGCTTGTCGGTCTTTCGGAACGTGGCGTGGAAGCGGACGGCCAGGCCGGGCTGCAGGAACTCCGCCGTCGTCGTGGCGCGGAAGACCACGCTTTCCGCCTCCCTGGGGATGGTCACCAGCCAGTCGCCATCCTGTGCGGAGGTCACCTGGAGCAGACCCGGACGCGCGCCCCGGATCAGCCCTTCGGTGTTGAGCGTCTGCGGGGCGGCCGCGCCGCCGCGGCGGCCCTGGGCACCCGCCGGGGGAATGAGGACCGCCCCGAACAAGACCCACATTCCGATCGCCAGACTTGTGCGCATGGAACCGTGCTCCCTGGTGCGGCAGCGCGGGGGCAGGCGGCGCGGACCGTGGTCGCCACCTGTACCCCGGCGCAATTCAGGATAGCGATCGAGGGGCGAAAAAGCCAACAACCCGCTCAGGTTGCCAGATCGCGGACGGACGGTAACAATGCGGGAACCTGGCGCCCGAACGTGGCGCAGACAGTCTGGCAGCAACAGGTGATCGCATGGCTGAGCAGCTTCCCCGCATGACGGTTCCCCGCTTCATGGCCTTGAAGGACAAGGGACGCAAGATCAGCATGCTTACGGCCTACGACTTCCCCTTTGCCAAGTTGCTGGATGAGGCGGGGGTGGATGCCGTGCTGGTGGGGGACAGTCTGTCGATGGTGGTGCAGGGGCACGAGAACACGCTCCACGTGACGCTCGACGAGATCATCTACCATGCCGAGATGGTGGGGCGCGCGGTGGAGCGGGCGCTGGTCGTGGTCGACATGCCGTTCCCGACATTTCACCTGGGGCCCACGGCCGCCGTCGCGCACGCCGCCCGGATCCTGAAGGAGTCACGCTGCCAGGCGGTCAAGCTGGAGGGAGGGGTTGAGCAGGCGGCCACCATCGCGACGCTGGTGTCGGCCGGCATTCCGGTGATGGGCCACGTGGGCCTGCGCCCCCAGACGGTGCATCAGATGGGCGGGTACAAGGTGCAGCGGGACGAGGAACGCCTGATGGCCGATGCGCGTGCGGCGGAGCAGGCGGGGGCCTTCGCCGTGGTGCTGGAATGCATCCCGCCGGCAATCGCCGCGAAGGTGACCGGTGCGCTGCGCATCCCGACGATCGGCATCGGGGCCGGGAGCGAGTGTGACGGTCAGGTGCTGGTCCTGCACGACCTGGTGGGGCTGACAGCCGGCTATGTGCCGAGTTTCGTGCGGCAGTACGCCGATCTGCGGACCGCCGTCCGCCGTGCCGTTGAACAGTACTGCCAGGACGTCGCGGCGGGCGCGTTCCCGAGCCAGGGGCAGGCTGCGAAGTGACCACCAACCATTTGGCCCACGAAACGAGCCCGTACCTGCTGCAACACCAAGGCAACCCCGTCGACTGGTACCCGTGGAACGCGGCGGCGCTGGCGCGTGCGCAGCAGGAAGACAAGCCGATTTTCCTGTCGATTGGCTATTCGGCCTGCCACTGGTGTCACGTGATGGAGCACGAGAGCTTTGAGAATCAGGAGATCGCAGCGCTGCTGAACCAGCATTTCGTCTGCATCAAGGTCGATCGCGAGGAACGCCCGGACCTGGATCAGCTGTACATGCAGGCGGTGCAGGCGATCAGCGGGCGGGGGGGATGGCCGTTGTCGGCCTTTCTGACGCCGGACCTGCAGCCGTTTTTTGGCGGCACGTATTGGCCGCCCACCGCGCGCGGAGGGATGCCGGGCTTCGATCAGATCCTGTTGGCGGTGGCCGACGTCTGGACCAATCGGCGTGGCGCGGCGGTGGAGCAGGCGGCGCGGCTCACCGCGCATCTGCGGGCCCAGCAGTTCGCTCCGCCCGCGGACGAACGCATCACGCTCGAACTGCTGGACCTGGCCGCCACCCGGCTGGCCGGCTCGTTCGACCCGCAGCATGGCGGCTTCGGGGACGCCCCCAAGTTCCCGCGGCCCATGGACCTGCAGGTGCTGCTGCGCAGCTGGCACCGCCAGCGCGATCCCCACACGCTCGACATGGTGCGGCTGACGCTTGACCGGATGGCGGCCGGCGGCATCTACGAC
>DAISIS010000177.1:0-10368 GCA_036821925.1 Pirellulaceae bacterium | reverse complement strand
GTCACGGTGTGAAACTCGCTGTCGGGTGCCAACGGCAGGTGAATCGCCTTGGCCTCGTCAAAGGCCGGCGAGCGTTTCGTGGTCCAGAACAGCTGCGCGCCGCGCCCGGACGTCAGGCGCAGGCGCAGTTCGATCACTCGGCACGTGTCGGCGGCGACATCCAGCACCGGGCGGATGAGAAACGGATCGGGACCGGTGATGTGCCCCTGCAGCAATCCGCCTGCGGAATGCAGCGCGGAGATGTGATTGGCCGGGATCCAGCCGTCGGCCGTGTCCTCGAACTCGAACGCGATCTGCGTGGCCGCCACTGGCAGCCGCTCCACCTGCCGGAATTGAGCGCCCGAGATGCTGATGGCGACATCGCCGCTGTGCGGTACCCGGATCGTGAGCAAGCCGCTGGCCGGATCGTAGCGCCAGCCGGCGTCGGTGCCAGTCTCCACGTTCTCGCGTTCTGCCACGGCAGCTCCGGCCAGGGCCACCGCGGATGGCCGGGTGATATTGGCGACCAGCACGCAGCCCTCTTCGCCCGCGGGAAACGCCGCCTGGAACGTCAGGTTGCCGGCATCCCATACGGCGGCCTCGAGCCGGGCCGTCGCCGTGATATGCAGGCGGTCGGGGCCGTCACCGACGATCAACGTGGCGGGTTCTTCATCGCGGTCCATCAGTGTTAATACGCTCTGGATGATCTGTCTGGGCGCGAAGACCCACGGGCATTTCTCGCCGTCGATGGCGCTGATATTGTCGGGCCACAAGGCGACGTTCTCCCCCGTCTGATCCTGCTGATGCAGGGCGCTGCGGACGATCGCCTCCGCCAGCTTGCGCCAGTCGCGGCTGCTATCGTAGGCGGCCAGCCGCAGCAGCGAGTTGGCGTAGCACAGTCCGTTCCACTGGACGGGCCGTCCGAACCAGGAGCCTTGAAACCACGTTGCGCCGAACACCGGGATGCTGGCCCCGACCAGATACGGCTGGGCCGGATCGTCCCACAAATAGATGAATGGCAGCCCCAGCCGCGCCTGGCGCACGGCGGCCTCCAGCCAGCGCGGATCGCTGCTGAATCGATAGGCTTCCAGGAACGCATCCAGCGCCTGGGAGGCGGCCAGGATGTCGGGCGTGTGGACGGGCACCTCCCAGACCTGCGCCGCGCGCGGCACGCGGAAGCGGGTCATCCGCTCGAGCGTCGGAAGCATCTGCTGATAGGCCGTGCGGTCGCCGGCTATCCGCGCGTAACGCAGCACCTGGTAAGTGTGGATCGCCGTAGTGCCCAACTCGACCGCCTGATCGGGGCCGAGATCGCGGTAGTCGAGGCCTGTAAACGGACCTTCCCCGAGGTGGTCTGCATCAAACGCCCACATGCCGTCGCCGTCGCGCGCCTGGAGCAGACTGGCCACCAGACCGGGCTGGACCAGTGCCAGATCGAACCGGTTGCCGAATCGCAGCGCGTCGATCCGGGCGTCGCGGCCCAGCAGCGGCAGCACTTCCGCAGCCCGATCGCGGCACGCCTGCCGCACGGACTCTGCGGGGGCGAGCTGTGCGCCGATCAGCAGATCGGCAACGTAGAGGGGTGGCCTGTCCTGCTCAGACATGATGCCACCTCCCTTGCTGGTCCACCACATGCGCTCCGCGGGAATCCACAGCGACTGCAGGTAGCCCTGCATCGAGAACTCGATCTCGGCCGGGTACGAGCCGTGGGGCAAAGCGGCCGGGTCGGGGAGGCCGTGGGCGTCGAGCCAGGCATCCAGCGGCGCGAGCGCGTCGGTGGCACCGGCGTCCGCCAGGATCTGGCACTCGAGGCGCAGCGGCTGGCCGGCCGGCATGGGATACGGCGTGTGCGCCTCCCGCTGATTCACCGGCACCCATTCGGGTACGCCAGGCACGAACAGCCCCGCCACGTGCGTGCCGTAGTTGTGGAAGCGGTCGGGCGAGGCGAACACGACCGCCGGCCGATCGTGCTGGCCATCCCATTTCTGGTGCAGGTCCCACAGGAGCCCGACCGTTCCCCAGGGCGCATGGATGCCGATCGCGGGGACGGTGACCATGTTCGGATGCACCACGTAGCGGATCCGGTCGGCGTGTTCCGGAGCGATGTCCAGCGTACTGGAGGACACCTCATCGTCCACCAGCCATTCCAGACCGGGAAAGACCGCCTCATCGCGTGCCAGCGCGTGCAGCATGAAGCTGTCGAAGGCCAGCAGGCGCTGGGCCTGGGAACACTGCAAGGCGTGCGTCACACGCAGCAATTTGCTGTGCTCGGTCAGTGACACGCCGATCTGCGCATCCCACCGGGCGCCGTCCGCATCGGTCGTGGTCCAGTGGAACATCAGCCGTGCTTCACCCGCGCTGCGTTCGGCTGCCGGCGGCTCCGGGGCGATGACCGCATATTCGTGCCGGTTGTCGTGAGCGTCGAGCGACACGAGCCGGCTCAGCTGCGGGATCTGTGCCACCTCGGTCCAGGCATCCGCCGTGTGGACATGCAGCTCCCCCGGTCCCCAGCCGAACTGGTGACGGCGGACGACGTATCGGACCTGTTCGTTCTCGAGGATCGCCCAATCGTCGGCGACCTGGCTGTGCAGCGTGTGGCGCGGTGCGGGGAGCTCCGTGGCAGCACCCACGACAACCGTGGCCTGTGCAGCGTAGCAGTCGGTGGCGCCGCTGCACCGCACGTTGACCGCCACCTCCTGCTCGATCGATTGCTCCGTCGGCACGTATGCGGCGGTCACCGTCTGCACGCAGCCTGGGGCCAGTCGGGGTGCCGTTTTCTGGACCGTGCCCGACGGGAGTGTGAACAGCAGGTCTGTTGCAGGCAGCCACGCGGTGCCCGCGTTTCTGAGCACGCATTGGACGGTGACGGGCGCTGCGACAGTTCCCAGGGGCGCCGTCGGTCCAAAGCTGACCACTTCCAGCTGCGGGGCGCACTCCAGGCGTGTAGCACTCTCGGCGGTGCCCGTCTGCGCACGGAGTGTGATGGCACCAGGGTCGTGGCGCTGTCCCACGACTGCGAGGCGGAGAATCTCCCGCCGGTCCGCGGCCAGCTCGGGCAACGCAATCCGGTCCGGATGGGCCGCACAGCCGGCGGGCAGCTGCAGCGTGAGCTGGATGTCGCGCGCCGGTTCGTCGCCACGATTCCAGAGGGGCACTCGCACTGTGCAGCGGTCACCCGGCGCGGCGGGATCTTCCTCGAGAATGCCTGTGCCGAACTGCAGAATCGGTCCAGTCCGCTCCACATAGGAGAAATCGTCCAGCAGGAGTGCGCCGGACGCACCGAGGATGCGGGCGGCGAAGTGGACCCACTGCACGTCGGCCGCGCGCGTGAAATCGTATTTCAGTCGCCCCCGATGCCACTGACCATCGCCCACGTGGTCGTCGGGCACGGTGAACTCCGCGCGGCGCACGGAGGTCAGTTCCGTCGACTGCGCGTTCATCGGGATGACGAAGACCATCAGCTTCGTGGCGTCTGCGGACTCGGCCTTGTAGTAGAACTCAACGCCGCCCGCCAGCTGGTTGATCTGAGCGGTGCCGCGCGTCGGATGCCAGCCGCGGTTCAGGCCCGTCTCCGGTGTCTGGGTGTCAGGGGTCCGTCGGAGCCGCAAGGCGCGCGTCCCGCGGTGCGCGTCGGCCACGACCTCCACGCCCTCCCCCACCGGGCCCCAATCCACCGGGAATCCCCCGGCATCAAGTGTTTCGAACGAACCGTTGGTGCACGGCTGTTCGGCAGCCGCTGGTGCAGCGGAGACCAGCAGCAGGAGGAGTGCGAGTGAGCACACGGGGAGGCAACGCATGAGTGGGCTCCGTACGCGCAGGTGTGTGGTGGGTCGGCACGTATGCTGCAGCCGCGGCTGGCAGGTGGGGCGTCTGCGGGGACGCATCTGCCATTGACCATCGCCGGTCTGACTCTGTCAACCCCGCTGCCGTGGATTCTGCCGGCAGGGCGACCACGGCGGGTCGCGTCGCGCGGAGGAGGCGGGGGATCGCCGCGGCGCGGTGGCCCGGGAGTGGGGCAATTCACGCGGATCGCGGTAGCCGAAAACCCGGACGATTCGCTACGATGGAACACCCTATGAGCAAGATCGTGCACAGGATTGGTCCGCTTCTGGTCGTGGCGGTGTTCATGGCGGCCGCCTGGCTCCTGTACCGCGAACTGAAGCACTACCACTATCGAGACATCCGGAATGCCATTGGGGCCATTCCGACCTGGCGACTGCTGGCGTCGCTGGGCCTGACGATCGTCAACTATGTCGTGCTCATCGGCTACGACTACCTGGCGATGCATGCCATTCGCCACCCGCTGTCACTCGGCAAGATCTCGCTGGCGTCATTCACGGGGTTCGTCACCAGCTACAACTTCGGCGCACTGCTGGGCGGCACGTCCGTGCGTTACCGGCTCTACAGCGCGTGGGGGCTGTCGGCCGTCCAGATCCTGCAGCTGGTGATCATGATGGCGATCACGTTCTGGGTCGGGGCGTTTGCCCTGGCCAGCGTGGTGTTCATCGTGCAGCCGTTTCCGATTCCTGACAAGCTGCACCTGCCGTTCACCAGCGTGCACCCGCTGGGCTTCGTGCTGCTGGCCATCTCACTCGGCTATGTGGCGCTGACCGCCTCCCGCCGGCGGACGCTGCATATCCGCGACCGGCAGTTCCCCTTGCCGGGCGTGCGGATGACGCTGCTGCAGCTGTCGGTGGCGGCTTTGGATCTGTGTGTGGCCGCCGGCTGCCTGTACGTGCTGGTCGCGCACGACATCACCGTGGGGTACTGGGAATTCCTCGGCATGTATCTGCTGGCCGTCGTGGCAGTCATCATCACCCACGTGCCGGGCGGGCTCGGCGTGTTCGAACTGATTCTGTTGACGCTGTCCGCCCCCGGCTCGGCGCCGTCGATGATTGCCGCCCTGCTCGTGTTCCGGATTATCTACTACCTGTTGCCGCTGCTGGCAGCTGTGCTGTTGCTGGCGGGGCATGAAGTCTCGCTGCAACGCGCTGCGGCCGAGCGTGTGTGGGCGGTCATCGGGCGCTGGTCCGAACCGATTGTCGCCAGCCTGCTGTCGTGGGCGACGTTGATTGCCGGCATGGTGCTGCTGGTGTCGGGGGCGACACCCATCGTGCCGGGGCGCCGGGCGGCCCTGGCGCAAGCCGTCCCGCTGTCGGTGATCGAGGTTTCGCATTTCGTGGGCAGCCTGATCGGCGCGATGCTGTTGCCGCTGGCTCGCGGACTGCATCGCCGACTGGATGCCGCCTGGTGGCTGACAATGGTGTTGCTGGGCGCAGGCTTCGTCGCCGCGCTGCTCAAAGGCCTGGACTACGAGGTCGCGATTGTCCTGATCACGATCGCCGTCTCGCTCTTCGTCTGCCGCCACCGCTTCTACCGCAAAGGATCGCTGCTGCACGAACCGTTCACGTCAGGCTGGGTCGCCGCCGTGCTGGTGGTCGTGATCGCCTCGATCTGTGTGGGGCTGTTTGTCTACAAGCATGAGGAGTACCGGTCCAGCGCGTGGTGGGCGTTCACGTTGCGCGGCGACGCGTCGCGGTTTCTCCGCGCGAGCGTCGGCGCGCTGGTCGTGCTGCTGACGTTTGCGATCTGGCGACTCCTCACCCCGCCGAAACGGATCCCCACCGAACGCCTGGCCGGAGATCTGCAGCTGGCGGCCGCGGTCGTCCGCCAGTCCCCCAAGACCATGGCCCAGCTGGCGCTGCTGGGTGACAAGTCGTTCCTGTTCAACGAGCAGGGCACGGGATTCGTCATGTACGCCAGGCAGGGGCGGTCCTGGATCGCCCTGGGCGATCCCGTGGGGCCGGAATCGGAACGCGCGGAGTTGGTGTGGGGATTCCGGGAACTGGTGGATCAGTACGACGGCTGGCCGGTGTTCTACCAGGTCGAGGAGGAGTGCCTGCCCATCTACCTGGATCAAGGGCTGATGCTCCTCAAGCTGGGTGAGGAAGCACGCGTGCCGCTGAACGGCTTTTCGCTGGATGGCAGCACGCGCAAAGGACTCCGCCAGGCACACCACCGCGGGCAACGCGAGCAGCTGGAGTTCGCGGTGATCCGCGGCGATCACGTACGCACCCTGCTGCCCGAGCTGAAAAACATCTCCGACGCCTGGCTGGCCGAGAAGCAGGCACACGAGAAAGGCTTCTCACTGGGATTCTTCGACGAGACGTACCTCAGTCGCTATCCGGTGGCGGTCGTGCGCCAGGCACTCAACGTCGTCGCGTTCGCCAACGTGTGGTGCGGTGCGAACCGCGAAGAACTGTCGGTCGACCTGATGCGCCATCTGCCCGGCGCGCCGGCCGGCGTGATGGAGTTCCTGTTCATCGAACTCATGCAGTGGGGCCGGCAGGAAGGATTCCAGTGGTTCAATCTGGGCATGGCACCGCTGTCCGGCGTCGACGACCGACCCCTGGCACCGCTGTGGAATCGGGTGGTCCACCTGGCCTACCAGTTCGGAGACCGCTTCTACAGCTTCGAAGGACTCAGGAAGTACAAGGAGAAGTACGACCCCGTGTGGCGCGCCAAGTACCTGGCCTCGCCCGGCGGCACCGCACTGCCACGCATCCTCGGTGACCTCACCACGTTGATCGGCAGGCGACGGTAGTCGCCCACACGCCAGACGGCCCAATCGCGCGGCAGGACCGCCCGGTGGGGTCCACCGTCTGTCAATCGGCAGCGTCCGCCGTGCTCTCTTCCCGATCGTCCGGTGAGTATGGATCCGCGCCCAGGCCACCACGCGTGCGATTGGCCTCCGAGGTCCGCTGACAATTAATGCAGGTCGTCGTGTAGGGAAGCGCCTCCAGACGCGCCGCTGCAATCGGCTGCCGGCACTCCTCGCACAGCCCGTACTCCCCCCGCTCCATGTTCTCCAGCGCCGCATTGATGCGCTGAATCTCCTCACTCTCCGACTGAGCCAGCAAGGAGTGAATTTCGTCGTCCTGTGCGCCCACCGCCCCGTCGCTTTCGTCCCCCACCTCGTCGCGATCCCAGTTGTTGTTCAAGTGGGTCAGCTCACCGTTCAGACGCCGCCGCAACACCTCCTTGCGCTTCACGAGAATCGGTCGCATTTTCGCTATCAGTTCGTCGCGTTTCATGAAAGCTCCTCACAAGGGAAGCAGGATCATTGCTGGTCAGCGCACGGCGAGAAAACGCTAGATTCTAGCGAAATGCGTCCCGGCGGCCACTCCGAGTGGTGGAATTTTCGCCGCAGCGCCGCGGCACCGTGCCCCACCCTGCCCCGCGGCAAGCAGCCGGTGCTAGCGATGGAACTGCTAGCTGGTGGTGGGGTCGTCGGTCAGGGCGTGGCCGCGGCGGGCGCTTGCGCGTGGGCCAGTGACCGGTCTGCGGCCAGGAGGCGGCCGCCAGGACTCGAAACGGGGTCTCGACTTTCGGCACCTTCCTGGGATGCGTAGCCGTTCCATCCACGTTGGCTTTCCGCGGTCCACTCGTCACTCCTTGCGCGGGATGGCGAATTCACAACTCATGGCCCCCAAGCGAGATAGGCGAGCATTTCTCTTTTCCGGGCAGTGTCGTTATAATCGGAGAGGCTGCCGCCAGCGGACACACAGGAGGCATGAAAATGAGCGTCACCGTCACTCTGAGCAGTGAAGAGCTCGCGCAGATCAGGCAACTCACTCAGATCGATTCCGATGCGGAAGCCGTGGGTCGGGCGGCGCGGGAGTTTCTGCGGCTATGTCAACTCCGCCAACTGCAATCGGTTTCCGGCCATGTTGACTTCGTCGACCAGTCGGAGCAGTTGGAGTCCCTCGAACTCGGCGAGATCGGTTTCCCGGCCTAAGGTCCCTCCGCATGGATGATTGGGTGTTTGTGGATACATGTGTCTGGGCATCATTTTTCGCGAAGCCCAGCTCGCCGGAGAAATTCGCGGTCGATCGGTTGCTGTCCGCAGACCGGATTGCTTTGGCAGGCCCAATCATCGCGGAGGTACTGATCGGTTTTCAACGCAAGGATCAAGCGGACTGGATCGCATCACGCCTGAAGTTGGCTCACTACGTGGAACCGACGTGGAGCGATTAGCAGGCTGCCGCCGATCTCGGTCGCGAACTTGCTTCGAAGGGCCAACGGTTACCACTCTCGGATTTGGTGATCGGCGCAATCGCCAAACGGTTGAGCGCATTTGTTTACACGACTGACCCGCACTTCGACATCATTGCGGACTTGAAGAGATTCCGCCCGTGCCGCCCATGGCCACGTCTGTTTCACACCTGTGTGAGTCGTCACTTTACGAGTAATCAGGTCCAGCGGACGGCGCGAGCCACCGACGCTGGTGAAAGCGTCATGCTCGATCGCGTGCCTGAAAGGCAGCTGCCCTGCAGCGTCGATCACGTCCGCCACATGACATGCGGCCGGCGAGAGTCGCGTATAGTAGGGGATTTCGGATCATCTCGATGCCTGACCAAATCCATGACGATGAGGTCGAGTCCTTGCGTCTTCCCAGGAACTGGCACACGCGCGTCCGCAGCGCAGCACTCCAGGTGATCGGCATTGTGCGGATCGCGATGCTCACAGGCCGCGAAGCGTTGATTGAACGGTGATGCGCCAGACGCCAGAATCCACCAACTCGCATCCGAAGTGGCGATGCTGCGGGAAAAGGTGCGTTTCATCAATGCGCGCATGCGGCGCGTTCCGTCCCATCGGCGATCGCAGTACACCGGCCTGGAGCGTATGGCGATTCTGCAGTTGCGCGCCGTGCGCGGTTGGAACCAATCGGAAACGAGTCGCCACTTCCTGGTCTCCGACGACACGATCCGCCAGTGGCTGCGCCGCGTCGACGATGATGCACTCGTGCAAATCTCAACCCTGGTCAATCGCCCTGCGGCCGACTCGCGGGAACGGGGATAAGCAGGTTCGCATCGTATCGAAATATCCCGGCCACGCCTGGAACGCCGATTTGACCGCGGTGCCCATTTCGGGCGGCTTCCAGACGCCTTGGATTCCCACGGCGATCGCCCAACGCTGGCCCGTTGGCTGGTGGGTGCTCAGTGTGATCGATCATTTCTCGCGGCGTGCGGTGGGAGCTGCCGTGTTCAAGTGCCGCCCCACCTCGCAAGAGGTCATGGCCGCGTTGGATCCCATCCTATCCGCAGAGCAGACATGTCCCAAACACTTGATTGTGGGCCAAGGTGCCGAGTTCAAGTGCGAACACTTCGAGCACGACTGGTGCACGGCCAGAAACATCCGCCCGAGATTCGCAGCGGTCGGCCAGCACGGAAGTGTCGCCGTTGTCGAGCGATTCCATCGCACGCTGAAAGAGTTGCTGCGTCTCACGACGATCCCCGAAGATCAGACGGCGTCTGAACGTGAACTGAGAGTGATCATCGACTGGTACAACGAGCACCGCCCACATGAGACCTTGGACGGCAAGACGCCGAACGAGGCGCACTACGCGTGCCCGGCCGCCAACGAACAGCCGCGTTTCGAGCCACGCACACGATGGCTACGCGGTTCACCGTGCGCGGCGCCGCAGGTCGGCGTGGACGGTGATCCTGGGGACCGGCTCCTCTTCGAAATCGATTGCCTCGAGGGCCGTCGTCATCTGCCGGTGCTCCGCATCCGCCGCGTTGCGTGAGCGCGACGGTCGGCGAGCACTTGCGCTACCGGTCTGCGCTTCGCCACGCCGATCACTCGTTATCGAGCCCATTTCTACGACGATCGCGCCTCTTTGGGCACGACCCTCGCCGCGGCTAGGCCCTATGCCCCGCGCATCCCGCTGAACGAGCATACACGGTGAAACTCGCTGGGCCCGTTCACGCTCCGTGTGTGAACAGGAGTCAATTCTCAAACCACGCAGTTCTCGCAGTTGGGAAATGGCCATGCAAGCTGTGTCGCTGATATTGCAGTCACAATAGCAGGTAAGCTGGAGAATCGGCCGACATGCGTCGCGCATCTCTACCGGAGAACGATCGGACGGTGGCGAAGTCGCAACCACCGCTTCGAGTTCGACGGAGACCGGCAATCTACGTAAGAACCTACCTGCGTCACGGCACGTAACCGAGCTACCGTCCTGCCAGGAAACGGATGCGCCTGCATGGTTCAATGCTGCGATTGCTTCCATTCGCCGAGCACATCGGTGGACCGGTATCAATAAGAGGCCGACAGCGGCGACCAAGAAGAGAACACAGGAGGCCGAGCAGCGCGCGCCGCACACGTGCCGCGTGTGCGGCGGGAAGCTGGAGTTGTTCTATCAGACCGGGCGTCCGACGGTGGCCGAGCTGCTGCGGATGCCGCCGAGTATGGAGTTGCTGGTGGAGACCGGTCCGGTGCAACTGCACCTGCCGATCTCCGCCTTTTTGTGACCCCCCGGCGCGCCGCGCGGAGACCGACAGCATGCGGGGATGGATGTTTCAGCGGACGGCTCACCTGCGGCGC
>DAISIS010000176.1:0-10417 GCA_036821925.1 Pirellulaceae bacterium | reverse complement strand
CAGACCACAGTGACGACACGCCCCCTGGCGGATGCCGTATTCAACCACGCGGTACATGTTGCGTGCGATCACCAGACGCCCGCAGCCGGGACAGTAGGTGCTCTGCCGATCCGGATCAGCCACATTGCCCGTGTACACGTACTGCAGGCCACACTGCATGGCCAGCTCCCGCGCGTCAATGAGCGTGGCGGGCGGAGTGGACGCGCGATCCCGCATCCGGTAGTCCGGGTGAAACGCCGTGAAGTGCAGCGGCACGTCCGGCCCCAGCCGTTCGACGATCCAGCCGGCCATGCGCTGGATGTCGTCCCGCGCATCGTTAACGCCGGGGATGACCAGCGTCGTGATCTCCAGCCACACGTCCGTCTCGTGCCGCAGCCACTCGAGTGCATCCAGCACGGGCTGCAGGTGGGCGTCCGTCAGCCGCTGATAGCACGGGTCACTGAATCCCTTCAGGCCGACGCTCACCGCGTCCAATTCACGAAAGAAGGCGGCCCGCGCACAGGGACTGACGTAGCCAGCGGTGACCGCGATGGTCTGAATCCCCAACCGCCGGCACCAACGTGCCGTGTCGATGACGAACTCCAACCACGGAACCGGTTCGTTGCAGGCAAAGGCCACACTGTGGCACCCCAGCCGCTGGGCCGCCACCGCAATCTCCCGCGGCGACGCCGTCGAGGCCAGCCGGCGGAACATCGACCGCGACAGCGCAAGCTGCCAGGCCCCACAGAACTTGCAGGCCAGATTGCAGCCCACCGTGCCGAGTGACAACACCTGGGAACCGGGAAAGAAATGATGGAGCGGCTGCGTTTCGACCAGGCCCACCTGGACCGCCGCCACCTGGCCGTAGACGTCCAGGACCAGCCGGCCATCTACATTGCGGCGCACCCGGCAGTAACCGCGATCGCCGGGCCCCAGCGCACAGCCGCGCGGGCACACGTCACAGATGAGGCGGTCGCCCAACGCATGCCACCAGCCACCCAACTTCTCGCCGCCATACCATGCGCGCCGCGGCGCCAGCGTTACACTACGTGCCATGGCCTACCCTTCTGCCGGCCTCCCGGCAGCGACGACAACTGGGCAAATCGCGTGCCGGCCCCCGCTGCCACCCGCTGCCACCCGCCGCCGGCCCGTCCCCCACCGGCTCCCCTGCACTGCCGATGACTCGCAGTCCGACATTTCCTACGATAGATGCGTCCGGCGGCCACGGAGTGTGCGAATCGGCACGTGCCGGGCGCGGCCCAGCGCGCTCCGTCGTGGTCCGCTGCGGCCGTTGCACCATCCCCTCTATCGGCGCATGACGTGACCATCATGATTAAGCGGGTTCTGGCCTTCGCGCTCGTCACCACCTTCCTCGTCGCGACGCTGCTGTACGACCACTACCGTTCCGTGACCGACAAGGTGAGCGGTTTCATCGAGGCGGACGAAATCCGGGTCGGCTCGCGCGTGGGCGGCCGCGTGACGGCGGTCCACGTGCAGGAGGGGCAACGTGTCGAGAAGGACCAGGTGTTGGTCGAGCTCGAACCGTTCGATCTGCTGGAGCGTCTGCGCGAGGCCGAAGCGCAGCTGGCCGCTCAACAGGCCACGCTGGACCGGCTGAAGGCCGGTTACCGCCTCGAGGAACGGGCGCAAGCAAAAGCGCGCTATGACCAGCTGGTGGCGGAGCAGGAGAAACTGACGTATGGCCCGCGCGATCAGGAAGAGGAGGTGGCCCGGCGTCAACTGGACGTCGCCCGGGCACAGCTGGATCTGGCGGAGCGGAATCATGCGCGGGTATCGAGTCTGGTAGCGAGTCGCGCTGCAGCGCAGGAAGAACTCGACCGGGCCGGCGAACAGTTGAAGGCCGCCACAGCGATGGTCGAACTGCGGGCCCAGGAGCTCAACCTGCTGGAGGTGGGCACGCGTCAGGAAGACCTGGTACGCATCAAGGCGGAGGTGGAAGGCGCCTATCAGGCCTGGCAGCTGACTGAAAACGGATATCGCGTCGAGGACATTGCGGCGGCGGAGGCCGCCCGCGACGCCGCACGGCACGCGCTGGATGCCCTGCGCATCCAGCTGGAGGAACTCAAGATCAAGAGCCCGCTCGCGGGTGCGGTCGAGGCGCTGGAGCTGCAGCCGGGCGATCTCGTCGCGCCGTCGGCCCCGGTCCTGTCGTTGCTGGATGATCAGCATCTGTGGGTGCGCGCCTACGTCCCTCAGAATCAGGTCGGCATCCAGGTGGGGCAGCAACTGCAGGTCATCCTGGACAGTTTCCCCGACGAAGCCCTGACCGGCACCGTCGTGTTCATCGCGCGGCAGGCGGAGTTCACGCCGAGCAACGTGCAGACCCCCGAAGAACGGTCGAAACTGGTCTTCCGCATCAAGGTGGCCATACCAAATCCCGACCGCAAGCTGCTGCCCGGCATGTCCGCCGATATCTGGTTGCCCGGCAGGGAGGCACACCATGACTGACACGGTTGTCGATGTCCAGCAGCTGACGCGTCACTTCGGCAATCTGGTGGCAGTGAGCGATGTCAGCTTTCAGATCGAGCGCGCGGCGATCTTCGGGCTGTTGGGACCCAACGGGAGCGGCAAGTCCACGATCATCCGCATGCTGCTGGGGATCCTGCAGCCGACCGCCGGCAGCGCCTCGGTCCTGGGATACGACGTGCGGTACGACTCGGAGCTGATCAAGCGGCACACCGGGTACATGTCGCAGCAGTTCAGCCTGTATACGGACCTCACCGTCCTGGAGAACCTCCAGTTCTACGGACGGATCTACGGGCTTTCGCGCGAGCGGCTCGCGGAGCGGTGCGACTTCGTGATGCAGCTTGCTGCGCTGCACAGCCGGGTCGACCAGCTGGCGGGCACCCTCTCGGGAGGCTGGAAACAACGGCTGGCCTTGGCCTGCGCGCTGATCCACGAACCCGAAATCCTGTTTCTGGATGAGCCGACCGCAGGCATCGATCCGGTCGCACGGCGGCAACTGTGGGATCTGCTGTTCCAGCTCGCCGCACAGGGCGTCACCCTCCTGGTCACCACCCACTACATGGACGAGGCCGAGCGGTGTACGGATGTCGGTTACATCCACTTGTCCAAACTGCTCGTCTGCGGCAAGCCCGGGCAGCTCAAGCAGCTGCCGTCCGTCACCCCCGCCGGCGCGCGACGGTACGAACTACGGGTCGGCAATCCGGCCACCTACCTGACAGAACTCCGCAGCTTGGAGGCGGTCCGCGACGCCACACTTTTCGGCGAAACGATCCACTTGATGGTCGCCGATACCTGCTCACCCGCCGACCTGCTGGCGCGCGTGCGGGCACACGGCGCGGCCGCCGAGATCCGCAGCATCTCCCCGTCGCTGGAAGACGTGTTTGTGGCCCTGACCGCCACGGCCGAACGGGGCGCCGCAGCCGCTGCGACTCACCCAGCCCCAACACCCCCGGCCCCAACACCCCCAACAGCGGAGACCCCGTCGCCGATGCCGCTTGAGCCGGCCGACCGTAACGCCCCGCGCGCACACCCACCGGCGACTCCTCCCGCCGCGGCGGCCAAGCTACCGGCGCGCCCGCCGCGGCGCATCGGGCGCACGACCGATGGACTCGCAGCCATCCTGGTCAAGGAGTTCCTGCACATCCGGCGCCAACGCCTCACCCTGTTCTTCATGCTGGTCGTCCCCGTGATGCAGACGATCATCTTCGGTTATGCCATCGACACGCAGATCGAACACATCCCGCTGGTCGTCTTCGATCAGGACGGCCGCGCTGAAGGACGCCGGCTGGTCGATGCGTTCGTCACCACCCGCCGGTTCGAGTTCCAGAACCGCGTCTATGACCACGAGTCGTTTCACCGCGCGCTGACGTCCGGACGCGCACGCGTCGGGCTGCGCATACCGCCCGACTACTCCGATCACCTGTTGCGGGGCGAACAGGTGGCCGTCCAAGTGCTGATCGACGGCAGCGACTCGCAGGTGGCCACGACGGCGCTGAATACCGCCAAACTGCTGGGCATTCAGCTCTCCATCCAACTGACCAAGCCGCGCGGCGAGGCCGCACAGTTCGCCCCCTCACGCGATCCGAGCGGGGCACCGAGCATGCCCATCGACGTGCGGACACGCCTCCTGTACAACCCTGATCTGGAGAGCGCCCATTTCTTTGTGCCGGGCTTGATCGGAATCATTCTGCAGCTCGTCACACTTTTCCTCACATCCTTCGCCATCGTGCGCGAGCGCGAGCTCGGCACGCTGGAACAGCTGTTCGTGACGCCGGTGGGACGCACCGGCCTGATGCTCGGCAAACTCATCCCCTACGCCATCGTCGGATTCCTGGAACTGCTCCTCGTCATCACCGTGATGGTCCTGGTGTTCGACGTGCCCATCCACGGGAGCATTCCACTGTTGCTGAGCCTCTCCATGCTCTTCATGCTCTGCTCGCTCGGACTCGGACTGCTGGTGTCCACGCTCGCACAGACCCAGGTCGAGGGACTGCAGTTCGCGTTCATCATCATGCTGCCCTCCGTGCTGCTGTCGGGATTCGTCTTCCCGCGTGCCCAGATGCCGCTGCCGATCTACCTCATCACGTACGGGATTCCCGCCACGTATTTCATCGAGATCCTGCGCGGGATCGTCCTGCGCGGCGCGGATTTCGTCGACCTGCTCCCCTGGGTCACCGGCCTCGCCGTCTGTGGCCTGATGGTGCTGATGCTCAGCGTGTCCCGATTCCGCAAACAAATCAGCTGACGCCCCGCCCCCCCTCCAGCTACCCAGAACACCCCTCTTCACCCCATTTCGGGGACTTGCAGATCCGGCCCGATCTGCGACACTCAAAAGCCTCGTCAAACTCTTCTCTGTCTACCTCTTTTCACATACATTCGAAAAACTGGAGCCATACCATGGGACTGTTGAGCCTATCTTCGCTGGTGGTCCTCGCGTTTCTCAACGGCGAAAAGGACGCTGCGGCGCCCCAGAGAACACCGCTGCACGAGCACCCGACGCTGGTCCGGATGCTGGACGAGAACAATCGGCTGCGGGTCAGCGTCGGCCTGTCACCGCAGCAGATGTCACCCGAGTTGACGAGGGCCGCGCAGGATCATGCGCGGTACATGGCGCGGACGGGCAGCTTCAGCCATCACAGCAATGGCGGTCCAGTGGGTCGAGCGGTGCGCTACGGGTTCCACGGTTTCGCGGGGGAGAACATTGCGATGGGGCAACCGACGGTGACCAGCGCATTTGCGAGCTGGCGGTCCAGCTCGGGCCATTGGGCGAACATCACCAGCCGCACGACGTGGGCCGGATTCGGATATGCCATCGCGTCCAATGGCTCCACGTACTGGGTTGCCATGTACGGCAACTGACCGGGCCATGAAACAGACATGCGACCAGTGCCACGGTACCGGCGTGCGATGCTACTTCAAAGGGGAGAGCCGGTTTCTCCTGTCGCAGGAGGAATGCCCTGCCTGCTGCGGGTTCGGGTTCATCGAAACCACGACTGAGAACGAGGTGCGAGCGCCCGCGGCTCCCGGGGCGGATTCTGCGGGCGCAACAGATCGCCCCCCCACCGGTCCGCCGGATGGCAGCCCCACGTGATCCATCCACAGCTGGCCGGGGGCGGAGCGTTGCCCCGCTGACGCTGCGTGTCAGGCGTCTCCCCCGCTCCGGCCGCCACACCTGGGGAAGCCGTGTGCGTTCGATTCGAATCGGATCACCACGCGCGCGAGCGTACAGGAAGCACACGCGCTGCACCGATTAACTGCCGGGTTCTGCAACACGCGCCACATGTGGCGGACAACATAGCTGACTGCGCCGGACACGATCAGCCCGACCAGGATATTCTCGGTCAATGCAGACATGCTGGAATCGCACCTTCCTTTCCCGAGCGCTCCGGGGCGCCATGTCACAATGCCGAGCCTACATCAGCGATCTGCCGACCTGATAGGTGGCCAGAGCGCCGAGATAGGCCAGACAAGTCATATAGCTGAACGTGAACACGGGCCACCAACGGCTGCCTGTCTCCCGGCGGATGGTCACCAGCGTCGCGGCACATTGCGCGCAGAGCGCAAAGAACACCACAATCGACAGGGCCACTGGAATTGTATACACGGGCCGCTCCGTATGCGGCCAGGTCTGCCTGGCCAGTTCCGCTTTGAGCGAGGGCGAATGCTCGTCCTGCCCTTCTCCCAGATTGTAGATCACCCCCATAGCGCCAATCACAACTTCCCGAGCCGGGAATGAAGCGATCACAGCGCAGCCGATTTTCCAGTCCCAGCCGAGCGGTCGGACGACCGGCGCCACCAGCTGTCCAAGGCGTCCGAGCACACTCTGCTCCATGTACGCTCCAGCCACCCGGTTGTCGATGTCATCTTCCAGGCCGCTGCGCCGTTGTTCCAGTTCCGCGAGCGACTGCGCCGCGACACCGGGAGCCGGTGCCGACTCGGTCCGCGCGCGTTTGATGTCCTGGTCCAGCGCCGCGAGCTGCGCGCCGTACTGGGCCCGCACGTCCGCCTCCACCTGGGGGGGGCGGGGAAAGTACGCGGCCGCCCACACGATGACGGTGACGGCCAGGATCAGCGTGCCCGCACCGCGGATGAACTCCCAGCACTGCTCCACCACACGACTGGCGACGAGGCGCGGCGAGGGGAACCGATATTCGGGCAATTCCATGAGGAACGGAGGACTCTCCCCTTTGAGGATCGTCTTCTGGAGGACCTTGGCTACCGCCACAGCCACAACGATGCCGACCGCGTAGAGGGCCACGATGGTGATCCCCTGCAGTCCGATCCAACCGCCCGCATAGCGCCGATTGGGAATGAAGGCGGAAATCATCAACGTGTAGACGGGCAGCCGCGCACTGCAGCTCATCAGCGGAGCGACGAGGATCGTCACCAGGCGATCGCGACGGTTCTCGATCACGCGGGAGGCCAGTATTCCGGGTACGGCACAGGCGAAGGACGACAGGAGCGGAATGAACGATTTGCCGCTGAGTCCCACACGCGCCATCAAGCCATCCATCAGGTATGCGGCGCGTGCCATATAGCCGCAGTCTTCCAGAATCGCCACGAACAGGAACAGCATGGCAATCTGCGGCAGGAAGGCCAGCACGGCCCCCACACCGGCCACCACGCCATCGGCCAACAGCGACTGCAGCACGCCGGCCGGGACGACCGCCGTGACCCCAGCCCCCACCGCTCCTACCACCTGTTCCAGCAGATCCTGCAGCGGCGCTGCCCAGGAAAAAATGGACTGGAAAACCACCAGCATCAACACGGCGAAGATCAGCAGGCCAGCTACCGAGTGCGTCAACACGCCGTCGATCCGATCCGAGACCGTGACCGGCTCGAATGCGGGCTTCTGCAGCACATCGCCGACAATCGTGTCGACCCACTTGTAGCGGCTCGTCGTCTCGACAGCCGGAACAGCCCAGCCGGCGGCCGCCAACCGCTCGCGCGCCGCGTGCACGTCACGCGCCAGTGACGTGTCATTCCCGCCCGAGCAGGAGTCTTCCAGATAACCGCCGGTGTCCAGCAACAGACGCTCGACCAGGTACCGCGGCGTGTTCCCCCCGGATCGCTGATCCCAGGCGGCCTTCAGCTGCCCGACTTCGTCGCAGAACTCGGGGGGGAACGGGCTGCTGGACGACGGCACCGGCGTGCTAGTCGCGTGGACCAGCGCGCGCCGCAAGTCATCCAGCCCAAGCCGCCGATGCGCCTGCGTCTCGACCACCGGAACGCCCAGCCGCTCGCTCAGTCGCGCGGCGTCGATCACCAGGCCGCGTTCCCGCGCGACGTCGATCTTGTTGAGTGCCACGACCAGCGGCCGCCCCAGCTCCAGAGCCTGACTGACCAGGTAGAGATTCCGCTCCAGATTGCTCGCGTCCAGTATGCACACCACCACGTCGGGCGGCGGCACATCGGGCTGACGGCCCAGCAGCACATCGACCGCCACGACCTCATCCGGCGAGCGCGGGGCGAGACTGTACGTCCCGGGCAGATCCATGACCGTGAACCGCTGGCCCGCCAGCGTGGTCTCCCCCACCTTCTTCTCGACGGTCACCCCCGGGTAGTTGCCAATCCGCTGCGACACGCCGACCAGCGCACTGAAGAGGGTCGACTTGCCGGTGTTCGGATTGCCCAGCAGGGCGACAGTTCTCGTCACCATCACTCGTTAGCGACTGGGCAGTTGTGCACCAGCACCCCCAACAAATCGCTGCACCGAAAACACAACCGGCTGCTGCCACTACGCACGATGCAGGGCCGACCATGCCGAACCACATGCACCACCACGCCCGGCCGCAGGCCCATCTCCTCCAGCCGCCGCACATGCTCCGGACACCCAACGAGGCGCGCAATCTGAACGCTCTGTCCAGGTGGGACTCGATCCAGCGCAATCAGCTTGTCGCCGTGTACGTGGTCAATCAAGGCCGGTGGAGGACGTCGATGCATCCTCAGTCTCGGGGGAAAGATGAGACTCGATCTCAGCAGGTCCTCTGATATCGTATCGTCACTCGCTGGTCGCCGCAAGTGATCGATCTGGCCATTTCCACGCTACGGCTGCGTCTCGCGGTGAGGATCGTCCTCTGCCGATGGCTCCGAAGGGGTCGCTTTCCGTGAACTCACGGAACACGAACCACTCATTCACGTGGGGATGCCCAGCTTGGGCAAGATCCAGAGTTGCAGGGCCAGCCACGTCACGAGGATTGCCAGCACAATCAGAATTTCCATCGCTTCCCTCCCCGCATTGCGGTGTGTTCGAACCCCTTCCGACCGCGTTTGCACGCCCGCTCTACTCTCTACTCTCTATTTTCCTCTACTCTCGCGGCACGCGTGGCGGCCGTCAAGTTGACCGCCGCGGTCAGGCGGCCCGTGCACTCTCGCTCCTCCAGACAAACCGCAGTCCGCCGCTCGACACAACCAGCGTGTCCGAGCACCCGGGAACCCGGAGGTTTCTCGTCTCGGATCGGCGGGGGATCGGGGGAGTGCGTCACGGATCGCGAGCTACGGAGGCGGCTTGCGCTACCCGCCACGTGCGGACCGGAGTAAACTGATCTCGGCCAGCGGTCCGACGCAGGTCCAGCGTGCTGGGCGCCCGCCTGACGCGGCGTGCCGGCTATCCGTCCGCTGCTGCTGACTATCAGAACACCCCCGGGGGCTCCCTCCATGGCAAACGCTGTTCTCCATCGGTGCATTTGTACAGTTGCCGTCGTGTCGGTTATGGCGTGGGGGTGGGGCCGGCACATCCGGGCCGAGGACATCGAGCCGCTGGCCCTGGGCGCGCCGGCACCCGATTTCGACCTGCCGGCGGTCGAAGGCCGCAATTACCGGCTGCGTGATTTTGATGCCGCCCGCGTGCTGGTCGTGGTCTTCACCTGCAATCACTGCCCCACCGCCCAGGCGTACGAGGATCGCATCAACGCGCTGTGCACCGACTATCGGGATCGCGGTGTGGCGCTGGTCGCCATCTCGCCCAACGACCCGGCCGCCGTACGGCTCGATGAGCTGGGCTACAGCGATCTGAGCGATTCGCTGGAGGAGATGAAGGTGCGGGCCCGGGACAAGGAGTTCGCATTTCCGTACCTGTACGACGGCGACCAGCAGCGCGTGTCCCGCGCCTTCGGCGTCCAGGCGACGCCGCACGTCTTCATCTTTGATCAGGCGCGACGCCTGCGGTACGTGGGCCGCGTCGACGACGCGGAGCGGGGCACACCCAAGTCAGCAGACGCCCGCAACGCCATTGAAGCGATCCTGGCAGGTAAACCGGTGCCGGTACCCCGCACCCGCACTTTCGGCTGCTCGACTAAATGGTCCGACAAACGTGCAAGTGCACGGGAAGCAGCCGAGAAATGGGATCAGGAAGAGGTCACGCTCGAGACGATCGATGCAGCCGGGGTCCGGGCGCTGGCCGCCAATGCGACCAGCAAATACCGCCTGATCAACGTCTGGGCTACGTCCTGTGTCCCGTGCATTCACGAACTCCCCGAACTGGTGACGATCAACCGGATGTACCGCGGGCGCAACTTCGAGCTGATCACGATCAGCATGGACCGGCGTGAATCGCTCAACGACACGCGGGAACTGCTGCGTCAGAAACGCGTGGCGGCCAGAAATTTCCTGTTTGACTCGGAGGATCGGGATGCGCTGGCAACCGCTCTGGACGAGGCGTGGCATGGGCCGGTCCCGTACACGCTACTCGTCGCGCCAGGCGGTGAAGTCGTCTACCGCCACCACGGACCGATCGACCCGCTGGAAGTCAAGCGCGCGATTGTCGACCGGCTGGGGCGGACCTATTAGCTTCAGTTCCGCCCCCCCTGCTGGCGCACCTTCTCCAGGATGCCCGGCCGGGCCTCGTCCATCAGGTCCTTCACGTCGGCGTACCGCATCGTGCGGCCGGCGAAATCCCGGCTCTCGATGGCGCGCAGAAACCGCGCCTCGAATTCAGCTCGGCTGGCACCGT
>DAISIS010000175.1:0-10421 GCA_036821925.1 Pirellulaceae bacterium | reverse complement strand
CCCAGCCGGAGGCGATGGCGTCCGGGTCCGGATTGTCGTGTGTCACCACCAGCACCCGCTCGTAGTCGTTCACTACGTTGAGCAATCGAGTTGAGCGCGGCGCGGTCGTCATGCTGTCTTTCCTGCTAGCGGCCGGTTCTATGCTAACGCACCGGTTCACCGCCCGGGAAGCAGCCTGCCGGGGATTTGCCGTGCCCCGCCGGAGGGCCGGATAATCGTTGTGTGCGAAAAAACCGGCAGATTTTCCCCGACATGACTAATCGCCACAATCCGCTTGTCCCGAAATAGTGAGTACAGGGGGAAAACCAGATATGCTGCGACGAATTGCCTGGACTTTGCCGCTCTTGCTCGGTGCACTCCTGTGCGCGGCCGGGTGCACGTTCCCCAAGTCCTTCGGATTTGCGCGGAAGCAGCCGCCGCAGCCCGAGACCCAGGTGGTCGAAGGCCGCACGGCTACCACTGCGGAGGACGCGGAGACAGAACGCTCGGGATTTTCACTCGCGCACTCGCTGAGGAAGTCGACAGGCTGGCTGGCGTTCGGCCGCCAGCAGCCGACGGACACCAGTGCCAAGCAGCCGCTGGTCGACCACGCCGACGCCCGGACGGCCGCGTCTGAGCCGATGACCTACCCGAACGTGGTGCCGCCCAAGTACCGGCGTATGGAAGCCGCCCTGCCGAACTCGGCGCTGGCCAAAGACACGTCCGGGACGCCATCGCTCGTACGGCCCTCGCGCCGGCCTCCGCCCGATCCGGCTCCGAAGCCACCGTTGGACGAGTCGCCGGAAGCAGGGCTCGCCGCACGGACGCGCGCGGAAGGTCCGCTGTACGACCTGATCGCCGCCGCCAGCCAGTCGTGGCGCATGTCTCCGCAGACCGTGTCTCCGCAGACCACCACGGCGCCAGCCTCCACAGCAGCGCTCGCGGCCACCTCTACACCTGCGGCCACCTCCACATCCGCCGCGCCGTCAACGCCGGCCGCGGCGTCACCACCGGCTGTGGCGTCAGCACCAGAGGCGCCAGCACGGCCGACCGAGCCGGCGACGCCGGCCGGTGAAACGCCGGCGTCCGAGTCGGAGCAGACACGCCAGTTGGCGACGGAAACGAATCTGAAGTTCACGGCGCCGGGACTTGTGGCGCGGGACCGCCAGACGGTCACCAAGTCCACGGATATCGTGACCAACATTCTGCGCCCGGTCCGCTCTGCGCCGCGCGGCGGGTACACGCCCGGCGCCGAACGGGGCGTGTTGGCGCAATCTGCTGAGACCCGCGATCGTCAGCTCCCGGCGACGAACTGGACTGCCAAGCATCCGGTGCCAGCGTCCGGCGCATCGGTACCGGCCAATCCGCAGCCGTCGCCCGGGGCCGATGCCACAGCGCCGGACGCCGGAGCCTCGACCGTCGTGGCCAGCACGTTTGGGAGCAGCGACAGCGCGGCGCAGTCCGGCCAGCCGACCGCGGTGCCGGACGCCAAGCCTGCGATGGAGACCGCTGTTGCCGAGCCTGCCAAGCCGGTGACAGAGACGTCTGTGGCCGAGTCCGCCAAGCCGGCAGCAGCAAGTGCCGTGGCAGAGACGGTCCAGCCGGCGGCAGAGACGGCCCCCCGGGAGGTCGAAACAGCGGTCGTACAGAATCCGCCGGCGCCGCCCGCACCACAGGCGGCGGGAGCGGCAGCGCCCGCGCCCGCTCCGAAACGAGCGGACGTGGTTGCGCTCAGTGAGGCCGCGCGCAGTGAGGCCGCGCGCCAGGAGACGCTCGCGGCGCAGCGCCACGCGCATCTGACCAGAACTCCGTCGCAGGCGCAGATGAGTGTGGCGACGCGCGCCGCTGCACCGCCGGCGGACGCCGGACAAGAGCCGCTCGCGCCGCTGGTTGACGCCGATGCCTATCGCGCACAGTTCGCCACCGCACCGAGCGCAGGGCCGGTGTCGCTGCAGATGGCGTCACGCCAGCCCGCGCAGGCCACCGACGGTTCCTGGGTCGCGGCCTACCAGCGGCTGGTGCAGGAAAACCGCTCCCGTCCGTCGCCACGCCCGCCCGTGGGCAGCCCGACTCGTTCGCTCAGTTCGGACAGCGAAAGCGAGCCAGTGATGCCGCAGCCGGAGACGCCGACGTTGCGGCGGTGACACTGCGGTGCGGGACTGCGAGCACCGGAATCCGGCATCCGGGATCCGGCGATGCACGCGGCCGCGGCGTGGAGATCGGTCAGCGCGTCTGTGCCCCGCACCCGCTTTGGCGCCGTCAGGCCAGGATCCGCTGGTAGAAGGCGGCGTACCGCGCGACCATCTGTGCGACACTGAAATGCTCGCGCATCCGCTGCTGGGCCGCGGCCGACAGACGCGACCCCAGGGCGGGATCATCGAGTAGCCGCTGGGTCAGCCGGGCCAAGGTGGCCCGATCGCCCACGGGATAGAGGAGTCCGGTTTCCTCCGGCGCGATCAGATCGCGGTTGCCCGGGATATCGGTGGCGATGACCGGAACCCCCGCATTCATCGCTTCCATGATGGCATTGGACTGCCCTTCATAGGCGCTGCCCGACCAGAAGCAGGTCAGGTGCGGCAGCAGCACGGGAACGTCATTGCGGTGTCCCAGGAAGTGGACGCGGTCTGTGATCTGCACGCAGTCGCGCCATCTCACGAGCTGCGCGTATTGCGGGCCCTCGCCGATGATCAGCAGGTGCGTCTTGTTCCCGACGACCTTGAGCAGTTCGGTCACCCAGATCAGGTCCTTGTAGCCTTTCTGCGGCCAGAGCCGCCCGACGGCGCCGATCAGTTGAGCGTCGGCCGGGAGTCCAAGTTCCTGGAGCAGCGCGGCGCGCGGTTGAGGTGCGGGATTCACGTAGGGCTCAATCCCGTTGGGAATCACTTCGAACTTGTCGGCGGGAATCCCGTGCCCGACGTAGAACTCCAACACGCCGTGGCTGTTGGTCACGATGCGTTCGGTGCGGCGCGCCAAGTACCGATCGATGGCCAGCTCGTGCCAGACCTTCCAGCGGTCGACGCACCGTTCCCCGGCCACGATGTGCGGGACCCCGGCGCGCCAGGCCGCCTGACGGCCGTAGCAGTTGGCGGCGAAGAGCCACGTGTGCACGAGGCTGGGGCGCAGCCGGGCAATGAGTCGCTTGAGTCGCCAGTAGGCCGGCGGGTCGAACTTCCAACGCTTGCTGATCACGTGCACTGGAATCTGGGCGTCCGCCAGCGGCGCGCTGAGCGGTCCCGAGCGAGTCAGCGTGCACACCTGCACGTCGAACTGATCGCGGGGGAGTCGCGTGGCCAGCAGCACCAGCTGTTTCTCGGCGCCGCCGCGGTCGAGTGTCGGAATGATGTGCAGGATACGAGCAGTCACGGCACGGTTCTCACACTGGCAGAGACGAGATGCTGGAACAACTGCAGGTGCGACGTGGCCATGCCCTTGAGCGTCCGCGTGGCCTGCACCCGGTGGAGCGCTGCGGCAGCGAGCGCATCCCCCTGCATGGGATGATGGAATGCGGAGCAGATCGCCGCTGCGAGGGCCCTGGGATTCCGGCCGGCAAACACGCGTCCCGTCACGCCGTCGGTGACCAGATCGGCATGCCCCGACTCGGCACTGACCAGGACCGGCAGGCCGGCGGCCATGGCCTCGAGCACCGCCAGCGACTCCTTCTGCCCGCACGTGGGAACGACCAGCAGGTCGGCAGCCAGCAGCAGTTCATCGGTGCTGTCGAACGTGCCCGGCATCAGCACGCGCCCGACCAGGTCCGCATCGCGGATCCGGCGGTAGAGCGTCTCCCGCTGCGGGCCGTCACCCACCAGCCAGAGCCGGGCAAAGGGCCACTCGCGAGCGACCTGCGCCCACGCGTCAATCACCAGGTCCCACGCGATGCGGGGATGCAGCCGGCCGATGCACAGCGCCACCGGCTGCTGGGCCGGCACGCGCAGGTCCTCGTTCACTGCCGCGAGCGTGCGCCGCGCCGCTGTCTTGAGCGCCGGGGAACGCGGCGGGAACCGCTTCACGCCGTTGCCGATCTGGTGCAGCTTATGACGCGCGAACCCCAGCTGCTCCAGCCGCTCCTGCACGGGCGATGTGGCTGCCACGACGGCGGCGGCCTGCAGGCACCGGCGCAGGGTTCGGGGGGCCGAACGTCCGGACCGGTCCGGGGGCGCCCAGTCAAACGATTCGTCGGCCTCCGCGCGGATCACCACCGGGATGCCGGACGCGGCCAGCGCACCGATTGCCGTGTGCGCTTCGTGCGCCAGCCGGGACACGCAGACCAGGTCGATGTCCGGCCGATTCCGCTGCAGCCAGCGGGACAGGGCGATCAAGTAGCGCAGCGTGCCCCAACGCGACTGGGAGCAGGGGAGACGGTGCACGGGCACTTCGCGAGGCGCTACATCGGTCGGCCACTGCGGATCGTGCCGGCCGGTGACGATGGTGGGGGATGCGCCGAGCGCGCGGAGCGCGCACGCCAGAGTCAGGGTGGCCGTTTCGGCGTCACCGACCAGAGGCCAGAATCTGCGGGTGACCAGCACCAGGCGAAGGCTGTTCATGGGGGGCTCAGCGCAGTCGCGCCTTGGGCACGTCGGGCTGCCCGATATGCGTGTAGTCGAGTTGTGTCGCGCCGAAGACCTCGACCTGCCCGGTACTGATCCAGTACTTGATCTGACGCGCGGAAAACGTGGACGGCTTGTCCCCTTGCCGCTGCTGTTGCTGCAGCTGAGCCAGTCCATTCTCGCCGTCCAGCACCAGCTGGTCCTTGACCTGGATGAAGGCGAGTCGCTGCGCCTGGGCCGTGAACGTGCTGCCTTCGACCAGGGTGTCACCGACCGCAGACAGCTCCACACCGCGCTGCGACCCTTCTCCCGTCTCGGTGACAAACAGACGCTGGCACGTCATGACAATTCCTTGTGGACCGAGTCCACCGCGCTGATCGGGGTCCAAGGTCTGGTCCCATGATTCTACGGGACCATAGACGGCCCGTACATGATGCTGGAACACCGCTTCCCGCTTGTCGATGTTCCCTTCGATCTCGTTCTGATAGTCGACCCGCAGGTACACGAGTCGGCTGGTGCCGGTCCGGGTCCAGGTGTCGTGGGACGCGCGGCCGGCCGCCGTGCCCGGAAGGCTGCGGCTGACATCCGCCGCATCATAGCGGGTGCTGACGATCCAACCCGGGCCGACAGCGTGGAACTGGCCGGTCCGGCGATCGAGCGTCATGTCCCGCATCAGGATCCGATCGCGCGACGTGATCACATCCTGAGCGTTGAAGGTCTGATTCTCGGTGAGCACGTCGCCCAGGAAACGCAGTTCCGCCACGTCCAGATCGCTGCTGCGGCGGGGCCGTTCGAGCGCCACGTAGCGGTTGAACGTGGCGTGCAGCTGTTCGCCGGTGGCGAGCGTGTGCAGGCGGTCGCCGTTGTCGGACGAGTAGATGCCGCGTACCGCCACCTCGCGCACGAACCGCACGTGTTGTCCATCGAAGTCCATGCCCCCCTGCCAGCTGATCCAGACCGGCGTGTTGGGCGCGCTCGGCCCGGCCGGTGCCGTCAGCGGCAGCGCCGCGGGGGCGACCGTCAGTGCCCGGGTCGGCAGCTTCATGCGGCCGGGCCCCTCGGCCCACAAGCGGTTCTCGCGCTGGGACAGGTGCAGATTCGAGCCTTCCCACAGCATGCCCTGCGCATGGACGCGGGCCGGCACGCCGTTGACGTCGACGGTCGAACGATCCAGCAGATCGGTGCGCAGCTGCAGCATGTCGCCGGTGATGAGCAGGGATGTGTCGTCGAGCAGCGGGGCCCGCTGCGCCAGGCGGACGTTGCCCACGACCGTCGCCTCGTGCACGGTGGGGCGGGTGGGATCCATGCGCAGCCGCAGGCGGATCCAGTCGCCGATGAGCTCCCACTGCTTGTCGTTGTCAGCGGCGCTCGCCGCGGCCGGCAGCGCCGGCGCGGGGGTGAGTTCGGGCGCGGCCGCGTCGCTGGGGTGAGTCTCCGCGGCACGCGGTGCGGTCCCCTCCGGCTGATCGAACCAGATCTCCAGGCGGGGCGTCTGGCCCTGGAACTGCCGGGCGTCGGCGCTCACGTTGCCCTGGGCCAGCATCTTCACCGGGCGGATCTCCATGCGTGTCGGCGGTGGCACCACGGGTGGCGGGGAGGCGGCCGCCGGAGTCGCCTCCAGTTGCGCGGGGGCCAGTTCCACCCCGGCCGCGGCTTGCGCCGCCGGACCAGCGGGCGCCGGTGGGCTGCCGGCCGGTTCCGGGACCGGGACTTCCGCCAGCCACACGTACAGTTCGTTCGCGGCAAAACTGCCCATTTCGCTCCACGTGATGTCGGCACCTTCGACGATCGACAGCACGTGCAGGCCCTCCTGCGGCTGCAGCTCCAGCACGCCGCGCCACCGGGCGGTCAAACGCCGTTCGGGCCCGTCGCCGAACTGCCCCTGATAGATGCCCGGCCCGCTGGCCCACAGGTGTCCCAGGCGTTTCGGCTCCGCGTGCAGTTCATACTCCAGCCGCGGCGCCTCGGCCTGATGGGCGCGATAGGTCAGCCTGGCGTTCTGGTCGTCGACCAGCAGGATGCGGCGGGTCTGAAAGTCATAGGACAGCTGCTGGCCACGTGCCGAAGCCGCCATCGACGGCACACGCAGCGACGCCGGGAACCCGCGCGCCTCGATCCGCCGTACCGCCATCTTCTGGGAGACCGCAGGACGGTCCGCCGGCGGCCCGCCGCCGGCCGGTTCGGCCCCCGCCGCGGCGTCTGGCGGGACCTGGAAGTAGATCAGCAGCCGATCGCAGTTGAGCTGATCGCTCTCGCCGCTCGCATTGTGACGCACGACGTCGACGTGATCGTCCAGCGACGCGAAGGACTGCTCGAAGTCGAAGCGAAAGGGCCCGCGGCAGGTGACATGCACTTCGTCCGTGCCGGCCGGCGCTGCGGAAACCTCCGCGGCCGCCGGCTGCTGCGCGCCGCCACCGGAGTCCGGGACCAGGCTGTCCAGCCCGTCCGTGGCCGGAATGTTGAACGTGAGCTGATCGATGTGCGCCAATTCCAGCGCTGCCAGATTGCGGACCAGCGAACCCTGGCCGCCGGACGCGCCCGACGGACTCAACGCGATCGACAGATCACGCCCCCGGCCGTGGCTCGAGCCGTACTGGAATGTCACCTCGTGAGCCGTCCAGATCTGCTCGGGCAGGATCTGCACGTTGCGCGTCACAAGACTCAAGGCGTCGTCCGCACCGGGACGGCTCTCCCGGCTCCAGATCTTGACCTCGCCCTCCAGACGCGCACCCTTGAGTTTGGCCAGTTCGGCACGCGCCAGGTTCAGCGGTCCGGAGAAGCTGAGCACGGCCTTGTCGGGCGCCTGCAGCACAATGGCCCGCCGCCCACCGGATTCCGGCTCCCCCCGCGCAGGCGCGTAGAACACGATGGTGCAAGGCACCAGTTCCAGACGACCGTCGTCCGACGTGCGGTACTCGCGGAACAGCAGCTTGCCCCACTGCGTCGTGAGCACCATGGGCCGGCCCCGCTCCCAGGCTTCTTCCGGAAATAACTCGGCCAGCTCGGGATGCGTGTCGGCCGCCAGCGGCGGCTCCACCGGGCCCTGTGACTGACGCACCTCCGGACTGGGCTCGATGACCGGCACCACCAGGAGTGCATAGGCCTGGTAGGCGACCGTGAGGACCGTGACGGCCACCAGCCACCGCACAAAGCGGACACGCCACGTGGGCGGTGTCACGACAATGTCAGCGTTCCAGCCGGCTAGCGCGGCCAGAGTCCGGGGCCATTGTGTTCCACGGCGAATCAAGACGTCACGCACTTGCAGGACTACTATCTACTGTTCCAGGTACTTGCGAATCAGGTCATCCCAGCGGTTCTTGGCCTTCAGCAACGCCTCCAGCAGTTCGCGAACCGCACCCCGGCCGCCGCCCAGCTGCGTCACCAGATGCGCACAGGCACGCACTTCCGGAGCCGCGTCCGCCACCGCGACGCCCAACCCCACGCGACGCATCACCGGCACGTCGGTCAGGTCGTCCCCGATGTAGCACACCTGCGCCGGAGATAACTGCTGCTGTTCAATGATCTGCTGGGCAATCGGCAGCTTGTCCTCGAAACCCTGCCGGACAATGTCAATGCCCAACTCCACCGCACGCAGCCGCACAATGTGCGATGTGCGCGCGGTGAGAATCCCGAAGCGGAATCCCGCCCGCTGCCACAGCCGAATGCCCAGGCCGTCGCGAATGTAAAACTCCTTCGTCTCGATGCCCTGGTTGTTGAAGGTGAGGCCCCCGTTGGTGAGCACTCCATCAACGTCGGACAACACCAGCTCGATGCCACGGCAGCGGTCTTCCAATTTCATGTACGGCGTCGCCTTGACGTGGGGTCGAAAAGAGATCGTGGTTGTGGGCAAGCGCGGGGATTGTAGTCGGGCTTGGACTCGGGGGCAATGCGAACGCCTGGCCTGAGATATTGGAGACGCACACCCCGCGCACGGCACCCCCGCAGCGCTGGACGACAGCATAACTGGTGCCGGCACGTGCGCAAAAAAAGAAACAGGTCCAGGCGGACGGGCCTGGACCTGATAGATGCGGTGGTATGGGTAATCTGCGGCGTTCGGTTACAGGCCGGCCGCCTTGCGCAGCTTGGCTGCGAAGCCGGCTTGTCCGAAGGCGACCATGCGGTCGATGCACACCAACTTCATGGCCTCACGAGCCGGTTTCAGGTAATCGCGGGGATCGAACTTTTCCGGCGTTTCTGCAAACACCTTGCGGATCGCTCCGGTGATTGCCAGGCGATTGTCTGTGTCGACGTTGATCTTCCGCACGCCGTGCTTGATGCCGCGCTGGATTTCCTCAATCGGCACGCCATAGGTCTGCTTGATCTTCCCGCCGTACTTGTTAATGACGTCCTGCAATTCCTGGGGGACCGAGGAGCTGCCGTGCATTACGAGGTGGGTATTCGGGAGCTTCTTGTGAATCTGCTCGATGCGGGTCATGGCCAGCACTTCGCCGGTGGGCTTCGACGTGAACTTGTAGGCCCCGTGGCTGGTGCCGATGGCCACGGCCAGGGCGTCCACATTGGTCAGCTTGACGAATTCGGCCGCCTGATCGGGATCGGTCAGCAGCTGGTCGCGCGACAGGACGCCTTCGGCACCGTGGCCGTCTTCCTTCTCGCCCTTGCCCGTTTCGAGCGAACCGAGACAGCCCAGCTCGCCCTCCACCGACACGTTCTTCGCGTGGGCCAGCTTGACCACTTCCTGAGTCACACGCACGTTGTACTCGAACGTGGCCGGCGTCTTGCCATCTTCTTCCAGGGACCCGTCCATCATCACGGACGTGAAGCCGTTCTCGATGGCGCTCTTGCAGGTGGCCACGCTGTTGCCGTGGTCCTGATGCATGGTGATCGGGATGTGCGGGTAGAGTTCGACCGCGGCCAGCATCAGGTGCCGCAGATAGGCGTCCTGCGAGTAGGACCGCGCGCCGCGCGAGGCCTGCACGATGACGGGCGAATCTGTCTCCTGTGCCGCCGCCATAATGGCCTGGATCTGCTCCATATTGTTCACATTGAAAGCGGCCACGCCGTAGTTGTTCTCCGCCGCATGGTCCAACAAAACGCGGAGCGGTACCAATGCCATAGGTTACTCCTTCGGGTCATCAGGGTACGGTCAAACGGATGGGTCGAGTGACCCTCAGCGGCCAGCTCTTACAGAGGTGGTCGCAGCCAGGATTTCCAGGATTCCCGCATTATCGGGGTGACCCCGCGAGGCCGCAATCCCGGGTCCGCGGACGGATCAGTCGGCGGTGGTGATCGGCTCGAGCACGTCTTCCTGCAGGAACCGGTCGTCCCGCTGCGTCTGCTGGAGACGCACGATCAGCAGGAGGCGTGGTTCCTGTTGCTCGGCGTCGGCCGCGAAGAACTGTTTGCCCAGTCCGCGTTGCGTGTCGTTGCAGCCGATGGCCACGCATTGACCCGGCGCTAGGACGGTGTCAATCTTCAGGTCGTCGTAGACGCGGGAGGGCCGGCTGACGTTGTCGACTGTCCAGGCACCCTGCTGGCCTTTGAACCGCGACCGGGGCTGCCCGTACTCGATGGTGGGCACCAGTTCGACTTGGACGCGTCCATCTCCTTGCGGGTGGGACGTGACGCAGAAGTAGCACTGCGCCTGGTCCAGCGATTCGCCGCGTACACGGCCCCCCTCGTCGTAGAGCAGGGCGGCCAGTTTCGGTACGGGGCTGGGATGGACCGCGACTTTGCTCAGATGCCCTGACCGGCGGCGCAGCCGATGGCTCCGCACGGCGATCTCGGTGCCGGCCTGGATACGAGTGGAGCCGTCGTCCAGGTCGGCCGTGGGCAGTTCGTCGAGCAGTTCCTGGAGGGCGACGGGGGGTGGCGAGCCCAGGATGCCGCTGCGGAACCCGTTGGCGGCGAGCCGCCGCCGCAGATCGGGATCGAGCG